>DRGT01000001.1 GCA_011055585.1 Candidatus Nitrosopumilus sp.
GCGAAATATTGCAAATAAATCTGGAAATTGTTTCATGATGCTGAACTCGCCCTTCATTTTTGTTTTAATAAACTTGAATACCTTGCTGTAGATCTTAAAGTAATCCAATACTTCTTTTCTGTACTTTTCATTGTTTCCTATATTTTTTAAGAAAATATCTGCACATATCATACTTGGAATGATTCCTTCTCCCAAAAGTGGAAAAACTGTTCCAATTGATTCTCCAACTCCAACAACTTTGCCATGATAGAATGGCTCACATCTATCTGGTGTTGCAAGACGGATTGGCCTGCCAACAGTTTTTGTTACCTTACCTCCGTATTTTTCAAAAAATTTGTTAGTTTCTGTAACATGGTTTTTCTTGTAATCTCCTGCACCAATATGTGCTAATTTCTTACCTAGCGGAAAATACCATAAATATCCAGTCATTCCTGGAAATGGTTTTACGTAAAAATCATCTAGCGGAACCTCGTCTTCGTATTCAATTTTGTATTGATATGTAGGTAAGTAGAAGTCTTTTTTTGGTCTTGGAAGGTAGGTTCTATAAAATCCGGTTGCGTCAATTATTAAATCAAAGTCTCGCTCTAAATCTTCAAGTTTTGGCGATACTCCATAATGGACCTCGCAGTCTTTTGCCATGTCACGAATGAGTCGGATTTTGTCATATGTGCATAATCCCTTTAGTTTAATGTCAAATCTTTGTTGGTTGTTCATATCGATGTAGAGATTTTTTCCATCGTGAATGATGTAATTTTCAAAATTTATGTCGGCCTTTTTGCAAAGCTCTATCATTTTATTTTTTGATGCGCCCCATGCACAAATGGAATCGTGCTCTTCTTCTTTCATTCTCTCAAAGCCGACTACCTCGTGGTCTTTTTTTAGTCTAGCAAGAAGGTAACCTCCAGCGACACCAACTCCACAAACGGCAATCTTCATTTCAGCTTGAAAATCAATTCTGGCCTTATAAAAACACTTTTTGAGATCTAGTTTAGTGCCAGACACTAATTCTTAGAAAATGTACGATACTCTCCAATCATTGAATTGCATTTAGTGCATAGATATTGGCCTTTTTCTTCTAGAATCATGCCTTCAGCCACTTTCTCGTTAGGATTCTCAAACTCTATTTTTGGAGCAGATGCAAAGTCCATATCACATTTTTTGCAATAATAATTTGAAATCTTGTTTTCATCAATTCGTCCCACTGGTGCCAAAAATAATTCTCCTACTCCCAAATCTGCCTTTTTGCTTTGTTCATCAGTAATTTCAGCTATGATGTGTCCACCAGAGCCCTTTAGTTTAGTTGGCATAGTATCATCTAAGCTCTAGTATACAAAACTGTTTTGTCTGGAATTATTTTGCAGCAATGACACTTGCTATCGAGTATTGAATAACGCACTAGTACGAGGTTCCAAAAATCCATCTAGACTATTCATTAAACCAACATAATTTTCTGCGGATTTTACACGAGACTCTAGTTCCCTCAAACCTGATAATAATTGGGGCTCTCCTCTAAAGACAATCGCTAATCTGTCTATTCCAAAGCTTAATCCTTGCAGCTCAGTTGAAGACATGGCAAATAGTTGTGAATCTGGGATTGGAATCTCTAATAACTTTAGGATCACATCCTTTTCTGGCATTTGGCAAACAGATGTCATATTCTACAAGATATGTTATGTGAAAGTAGATGATATAGAATATGAAGCTAAAATTGCGAAAAGTAAGCTAGCATTCTAAATGTATAGAGGCTTAGCTTACCAGGTAATATCTGCCACAATTACTATTCTATAGTAATGGTTGGAATTGATATTGCCGACACCATAGTGGTGAGAAGAACGGTGGAAAAAGGAACTAGAGTCGTTGAGGAGCGAGTTAAGAAACTAACTTTTGCCGGAACGGAATTCAAAAAATATCAAAAGGAAAGGCTAAAGCTTGCTGGGGATGTGGGTTTGGCTAGCTCCAAAGGAACTGGAATAATTCACCTATCCAAAATGTATGAAACACAAATTCCTTCACTAAAAGGACTCCATATCATTACTGGACGAGGAACAGGAATTAGGATAGGTTAGGGAAATACAAAAAATATTTCCCCTCTTCTTTTTTCAAATATCAGAATAATTTAACAAGAAATCTTTAGTTTTTCCTGTATAAAATAACAAAAATTTAGGCCTAGGATGAAAATATTACAAGTGGAACTAACGCCCCAAGAATCAAAATGGTTGAAACCGTTAGTAATATGCTTGTAACTCTCATCCCAATGCCCAATAATTATTCTAAAATCTAATACTAAAAGCTAGTTGCGAATGTATGAAGAAATTACGAGAAGAAACTGAAATAAACTACCCTATTTTTTTGGATTCAATTTTTCATTTTTATTTGATTACTTGCACTTTTTCTTATGTTTTCTTAAGGCTTCTGGATAATTAAATTCGGCTCCACAAAACCTACATTTTTCTTTATTTTTTTTATGTGCTTTATCTCGATGTTTAATTAGCCTTTCAGAATTAGAAAATTCTATTCCACATTCTTTACACTTTGTTTTATCCGCGCCAAAGCTAAAAAAACCCATGTATCTATTTACTACATTCTTCTAGAAAAACAGTTCCAAAATCTCAAAGTAATTTAGATGCAATCATATTATATCAATAAATACTGGAAGTAATCAGGTTATTGCATGTCAAGTATGAAATGTGTATCATGTGGAATTGGATTCTTTTCTCCTACTGGTTCAGACAAATGTTCCAAGTGTGCAGAAAAAGGGGAACCTGAATCAAGTCATGATTCTTGTGGTTGCGGACATTAGCATTAATTTCTGTTTAAATCATGGATAGTTGTGACACTAGTACTCGTGCTTATAAGAATGGAAAAACATTTGATCAATGCAGAGATATTGCAGAAAAGACTACTCTTGAGCTGAAAAAGCAATTTGAGCAAAAAGAAAGAATTCTGTGGAGTGAACTTTTAGATTTAGTGGACCATGATGAACTAGTTTACAAGCTTTCACTAAAGTTTCTAAGACGAGACGGTTTTGATATTGGAAATAGCAAAAGACCTGAGATAAGAAAGTTTTGAAATAAAAAAAGGAAACGGACTAGGAGGGCTTCGATCCCTTGAACTGGCTGTCCGAAGCCTCCAGCACTATTCAGACTATGCAACGAGTCCAGACAGTTTTAGATATTCTGGACTAAATATCTGTCTTGGAAAATTACTCAATCAAAATTGCCGGCTTGAAGGGCCTTGCATGTCTAGCTTTTCCTTTAGGATCATAAATTCCTGAATCAGATTCAGAAAAAACTTGAACATCAGCTCCAAAATCAGCTTTAGTTATACTGCTTAGCTCAGATGCAATCAAAGCTTTTTCATCAAACTCGGCAGTCTCTAGTTTAGTCTTTCTAATCTCAACTGGTTCAGACAAAATATCCTTGATAGTCCTTTGAACAAAGTCTGGATTCTTTTTTATATCAGCAGTTTCTGGATTTGCAATTAATTCTTTCATAATTGCACCCATGTTTGTCTGTCCTGCCATCACCTTTTCTAAAATAAAGTGATATGCTTTAGATTTGAAGGCGTTAGCTGTGTAAATCATAATTTTTTTTGGAGTCATCTTTGTTACCTTGATGATATTTGCAACATCATCCATGATTGATTTTAGAAGCTCTTCGGACTGAATAGCTTGAGCATCAATGACGTCATCTGAAACAGCTGGCCAGCTACTCTGAGATACCAAACCTGAATTTCCAAGCTTTTCCCACATTTCTTCAGCTATATGTGGAGCAAACGGAGAAAGCATACAAACTCGTTTAGTGTTAATTTCGTGCAAAACTCCTGAATAATCATCTCTTCCCTTTGCTTTTGCACGTTTAAGATACCATTGCAAATCACCTTCAAATGAGAATAAATTACCATGAAGACCCTCTCGCAGCCTCATTTTCTCTATACTGGAACTGACTCCAGAAATCAGAGACTGTAATTTGCTTAAAATCCACTTGTCTTCTGCTTGCAAATTATCTAATTTACCAGGTTTTAGCTTGGAGCATTCATCCAGTAATGAAATCAGCTTGTTCTTTATTCCACTAACAGATTCTAAATTAAAATCAGCATCCTGTAACAGCTCAGCTGAAATTATTATTGCCAATCTAATTGGATCTGCACCGTAATCACGAATAGCTTGTCGTAGAGGAATTATATTTCCCATGGATTTAGACATTTTTTTGCCATCCATTAGTACAGAACCATTTACAACAATCTGGAGTGGCCAATTATTCTCAGGAAAAATTGCAACATGGTTCAAAACAAAAAACGTCAGATGATTTGGAACCAAGTCACGTCCTGAATGTCTTGAATCTACTGGATAAAAGTAAGAAAACTCTTGTCTTATCTCATAAATAGTCTTGATTGAAACATTACAATTTTTTGCAACAGCTTCAGCTTCGCCTTTTTCAAAAAAGACATATTCAAAAAATTTGTCTGTTAGGTTATCAGCTTTTAAGCTTCCATTATTCACAAATTTAGCTAAAATATAATATGCCATGTATATTACAGAGTCAGATAAGCTTTCAACAATCCAGTCCTTATCCCATGGTAATTTAGTACCAAGTCCATGTTGTCTTGCACAAGCTCGCTCATGCAACCAACCAACAACATACTTGAACTCACCACGAATCTCTTGCGGCAAAATGCTCATGGAATCAAGACATTTTGTAGCTTGCTCCTTCCAAGCTGCATCGCCATAGTTTAGAAACCATTGATTTGTGAGAATTTTGACAACACATTCGGTTCCACAACGACACTTTACTGGAGAGTTTGTAAGCTCTAAGAGAATATCCGAATATTTTTTCTCAGCTAACCACTTTTTTATGGGATCCTTAGCTTCAGAAACCTTTTTTCCTGCAAACTGTTCGGTGTTTTGTTTTAGGACTCCGCCGTAGAACTCTTTTCCGTATATTTCGTCTGTTGCTTTTTCAAGCTTTGAGTCATTTTGGTCCTTTATCCCAAGCTTCTCAACTGCCTCTTTAGCTGGAATCTCTCCATATCCCTCAGTTTGGATGATAGAAATAGGCTTGATTAGCTGCAATTCAGAGCCTTGAGGCTGATTTTTCTTAAAATCTACTAGAGCCTGATAGTCAAATGGTGCATGAGCAGGAACAGACATTACCAATCCAGTTCCAGTTTGAGATTCTACAAAACTAGCTTCCAGCATTGGAATTGACTAATACCCCCGTAAAATGTCGTTGTGGTACAGAATGTGTTGTAAAGATTCTAACTAATCAATGGTTTCTAAAC
>DRGT01000002.1 GCA_011055585.1 Candidatus Nitrosopumilus sp.
GGAAAAAACCCTATGTCCCTGGCAGCAACCGCTTTGTATATTTCCTGTCTCAAAATGGGTGAAAATCATACACAAAGAGATTTGGCAGAAGCTGCTAACGTTACCGAAGTAACCATTAGGAATAGGTACAAAGGACTTTTAGAATTGTTAAACTAACATACTTTTTTTTGAAAAACATAATAGTTCTTATAGTGCCAGATTAGCCCAAAATCATGTCAGAAAGAAAAATGTATCCTATTGTTTGCGCAGACTGCGGCAAAGACTCAGAGGTACCTTTTGAACCAAAATCAGACAGACCAGTATATTGCAAAGAATGTTTACCAAAACATCGTTCTGGCGATCGAAGATTTTAAGCTAAATTTGTTTAAAGTAATTTAATTCAATTAGCTATTTTCCTTTTTTTTTCAAATTAACATTTGATGTGAACTATCAACAGATTATGCAAACTGTCGATTTTGCAATTCTATCTAAGACTATGTCAGGTAATCTATACAGGATTACGCAACTGAACAAATTTGTCATTTGTGAATTTAATCAATCTATATTGAAACACGATTTTCATTCAAAACTGTGAATGAATTTATAACCATCTTTTCAAGTTTTTTTGTAAATGAGCGAAGAACAGGCCCAACAATTAATGTATCAAATGCAAATGTTAGAATCCTATTTTGCAGAATTGACACAAAAAGAAAACGCTTTGGTGAATGTCTTAAGGGATACAAAATCTGCCATTGACTCTTTAAAAGAAATGGGTGAGAAAAAAGAGTATAGCACTCTTGTTCCAGTAGGAATGGGAACTTTTGTAAAATCAAAAATTTCATCTGAAGACAAAATTGTATTAAACGTTGGAGCAGGTATTGCTATTGAAAAAGATAAAGATTCTGCAATTAATTTTCTAGAATCTAGAATTAAAGAAATTGAAGTTGCATTGCAAGAATCAATGGCACAAAAACAAAACATTGCTGCACAATTGGAACAAAGAAAAGCCGAAATGAACCGTTTGGCTGAATCTGTTTCAAAAACCAAACAATAGGAAAACAAAATGTTTGATAAATTACGTATTGCATTTTCAAGTGCAGCCAAAAGTTTTAGCGAAAAAGAACTCAAAGAAAAGGACATTGAAGATATTTTATTCGAACTTGAAATCTCTCTTTTAGAATCAGATGTTGCATCAGAAGTAATTGATTCAATTAAAAGTGACTTGAAAGAAAAATTGATTGGCTCCAAAGTAGACAAGAACGAAATTGAAAATTTTGTAAAAAACAGTCTGATTCAAACTATTTCTAGTCTGTTTGAGGCTGCAGGCTCCATTGATATCAAACAAAATATTTTGGCAAAAAAAGATTCGCAAGAACCTTACATCATTTTATTTGTTGGAATTAATGGTACAGGAAAAACAACTAGTTTAGCAAAACTTGCGTATTTGTTACAAAAATCTAAAATTTCAGTTGTAGTTGCAGCTGCAGATACTTTTCGGGCTGGTGCAATAGAACAATTAAAAGAACACATAAACCGTCTAAATCTAAAACTTGTAGCACAAAATTATGGTTCTGATCCTGCTGCAGTATGCCGAGACGCTGTTCTTTACGCAAAGTCTCACAAAATTGATTGTGTTTTAATTGATACTGCTGGAAGAATGCAAACAAGCAAAAATTTGATGGACCAAATTTCAAAAATAAACAACGTAGTAAAACCAGATTTCAAAATTTTTGTAGGTGATTCATTGGCAGGAAATGATACTGTCAATCAGGCAAGAGAATTCTATAAACACATAAAATTTGATGCGTCTATTCTTACAAAAAATGACGCTGATGCTCGTGGAGGGGCAGCATTATCAATTGTAAAAGTTACTTCAACACCGATTCTGTATGTTGGTGTTGGTCAGAAATATGAAGACCTTAAGGAGTTTAACAGAGACACATTTCTTGAAACAGTTTTTGGAAGTGTGGATAAAACTATAGACATTCCAGAAATAAAACCTGAATCAAAACCTGAACCACAACCCGAAGCTAAACCAGAAGAGAAAGTTACAATCAAAGAACCTGAAAGCGATTCAGATCCATTTGAAGGAATTGACTCTGAGGACATCAACAAATATGCAGATTTGTATGATGAGGCACCTCCAGAAAGTGATAGTCAAGCTAGGGAGCTAGCAAAAAAGATTAGAAAATGGGTCTCAGATGGCAGACTAAACCCATAAGAAAAAACTAAAAGAACCATTACTTGTGTGATGACTTGGAAATGAAAAAAAAGAATATTCTAACATTTGAAGAATTGAGTAGTAAGGAAATCTCTCAACTGTTAGAGTTATCTATCAAACTCAAAAAAGATTTGAAAAAAGGGAAGCAATCAGCCTTGTTAAAAAACAAATCACTTGCAATGATTTTTCAAAAACCCTCAACTCGAACAAGGGTCAGCTTTGAAATCGGAATGTTCCAGCTTGGGGGGCATGCGTTAAATCTGTCTTCAAATGACATGCAGCTTTCTCGAGGAGAAACAATTGAGGATACTGCAAAAACACTTTCCCGATATGTAGATGCAATTATGGCACGAGTCTATGATCACAATACAATTGAAAAATTGGCAGCGAGTTCTTCTGTTCCAGTAATAAATGGACTTTCAAATTCATTTCATCCATGTCAAATTCTTGCAGATTTGATGACAATCAAAGAAA
>DRGT01000003.1 GCA_011055585.1 Candidatus Nitrosopumilus sp.
GATAGATGTCCTCAAGCAATGGAAAAATGCAAAAAGGATCCTCCAAATTTTAAAACTGATTCAGGATATGTAAAATGCTGGCTTTATGAATAGAGTCTGACAATCGGCAAACAAGAATCAACTATTCTCAAAACTTCTGACCTGATTACCTTTTTGTCAATAGAAACCCAAACTCTATGTTTCTTTATTGCAAAAGAAATAGTCTGAACTTTTTTTCTTTCCTCCCATTCAAATTCAACAGGTCCAAGACTCTTATCAAAAAATGCTTCCATATCGGTTCTTTTCGCAATATGTGAAAACTGATACTTTGTATCCCTTGCATTAAGCATTGGTCTTAAGCTATGACGTCTGTAAAATGATAAGAGCTCGCCTTTTTTGTCTATGACTGCAACAAATCTAATGTATGTACTAATCTTTGCAATTGCATTACAAATTCCTTGATAGTCTTTTTTTGCCAATTTATGCTACGTTACAAAAGATGATATTTTAATGATTTTGGAATTTTGTAAAATTTAATTTGTTATAACGAACGTTATGACGCTCAAAGGCGAACATAGTCATTCCTCCGTAAAATATTGTGTTTTTCTAGAGCCAGTACAAGACTTTCTGCCAAATTGATGTGGTAGCATTCTAACCGTGTAATCAATCCAAACATCAGTTCCTCCTTGTCCAGAATCGTCGCTGTGTCTCTCGCTAGAAATTACAGTTGCGTTCTTTTCAGACTTGCAATACTTACAGACAACTCTCACTTTCATTGCAGGTTCCTAACTCTAAGGAGAGTTTCTTCATGCTTCCTCAGTTTCTTTAATTTGTTCTCTAAGTTTTGCTTGTATTGTAGTTTTACTTCTTCTGTCATTATTCTAATTTTTCAAAGGAATTTTCATAACTATTTGGGTTTGCTTTGAGTTGGGATTCCACAATTGTTTTTGAAAATTTGTGTACTGTCATCAAATGTTTTGGAATATCATCACATTTTTTTTTACAGGTCCTACACATGTACTTCATATCTTATTCCTAGTAATTTGTTGATACTATTGAACTGTTTGTTTTACCCTCTCAATGACATAATTGACATAATTCTGAGCACGAATAATTATAATTTAATTCGAATCTTTCAGGAAAATACTCTGGATTCAAAGGCATTGAATTACCTAATCAGCCATTTATTTTTCAAAGTGTTTTATAATTTAAAAATTATAGTACCCATGCTGATGATTATATCAACGGGTTCTCTCTGATTTTCCTAAGAAACATGACGAATATTACCTGCCGAATTATGAAGCAAGATTAAGATCTAAGTAAATGATTTAATCCGTCATTTATTTTTCAAAGTTAAGGCTAGGATAAAGCATGTAATTCTAGGTCATTATCATAATAATTACAGGGACGCTTATCGTCCTTATTATTCGTCGACAGTTTGTATAAACTGTAAACAATAATTCGTATCAAATGGAAATTTGGGATTAGGAGATAAAAAAGATTAATGAACTATTAGGATAATTATTTGATTCATGGGAATTGAACATAGTGAAATAATGATAAAACAGAATGAACAGATAATTCAGTTATTACAAAAAATCGAAGAAGAGCTTGAGGAAATTAAAAGGGACACCAAAATTACCTCGAATTTTGCCACCTTGAGGTCACAAATAATTAAAAAAACAAAAGGTCAAGAGCTGCAAAAATCATCTAAACTTTGAACACTTAACAGTTTGTATCAAATGTTAATGATTTCGTTTTATAGTTAAATAATGCTTGACAATGAATTATTTGTGGATTTTACTGACATTTTTCCTTTTGCCCCTGAAGTTGGGTATCCATTTCTAAGTCTTGTAAGCTTTTTTGGTTCTCTGATACCATTTGTTCCAGTTCCACACTTCATTTTTCTTGCCACGATGGCAGTCGGTGATCAATTTAACATTCACATATTGGCTTTGCTCTCAGCAGTTACCGCCACAGGTGCAAAACAGATTATTTTCTATGCAAGTTACACTGGAAGGCGAATAATTAAAGAAGAAACCAAAAGAAGAATGAAGCCTTTTCAGCGTCTTGTAAAGAGATATGGTGCATCTGTTGCATTTGTTGCTGCTGCTACTCCAATACCTGATGATTTAGTATACATTCCGCTTGGTTTGGCAAAATACAACCCAAAAAAATTCTTTGTTGCCACACTGGCAGGAAAAATAGTTCTAAGTTATATTATAGTGCTGAGCTCTCATTTCTTTGGCGATGCGTTAGATCCCTATTTAGAACAAGTAGAAGATCCAACAGCAATTTACGCTGGAATCATAGTTTTTGCGGTTGCGTTAACAGTAATTGTCATTCTTATGTTTAGACTTGATTGGCACCGTATTCTTGGAACAGTTGCTCCTTGGACTCTTTATGATGATGAAAATAATTCAGAATCTTAGATTTCTATCTTAAAATTCCAAAGTTTATCGGCACCATTTTTTATTCCAACTCTTTTACCTGAGAATATTTTTTTTCTTGAATCTATTCCTTCAGTTATGTAAAGTTCACTTTTTTTAGATAAATCAACACCATATTGTTTTTTGTTAATTTTTAGTGCTTGAGTTAGTTTTGCAGGACCATTAGTCAAATTTAAAAGTCGGATAGTTTTTCTATTTTTTTTCATTATCTCAATTCCTTTCTGTGGTTTTAACGCACGAATTAAAACTGCACCTGCTTCTACATTTTCACTTCTTGATACTGCATTTACACAATAATACATTCCATAAGTAAAGTAAACATACGCTCTTCCAACTTCTCCAAACATTGCTTTGTTTCGTTCAGTTCTTCCACGAAATGCATGACTTGCAGGATCATCTTTGTATCTGTATGCTTCAGTCTCTATAATCGTCCCAGAAATTATCTTATTTCCATTTTTGTGAACAAGATTCTTTCCAAGCAATTCTTTTGCAACTGTGACTGTATTACGAGCATAAAATTCTCTAGGCAACACTTTCATTTTTACTCACTTTGAAAGTCTTTCAGAATCTTCACTAATGTCTTCATATCTTTTTTTAGAGTACTCAATAGGGACTGATTGTAAATAGTTGCAGCAGGATGAACTGTCAAAAAATAAGTTTTGCCATCTTTTTGAATTATTTTTCCATGATTTTTTGTAATACTGTCTCCTCCCAACAGTGAATAAAAAGCAGTATTCCCCATGATGCAAATTATTTTTGGTTTTATCAGTGCAATTTCAGATCTTAAAAAATTCTCACAA
>DRGT01000004.1 GCA_011055585.1 Candidatus Nitrosopumilus sp.
GCAGTGGAGTTATTGTAACTTTAACAGCTTCTTTGAATACTGGATTTTCTCGTTCCAAATCAGCTATAGTAGGAGAAAATGAATAGTAAAATTGGTTAAAATGCTTCATAAATGCAGTTCCAGATTCTGTTTGTAGTACAGTTTCATCACGTAATTCTCTAAGTTGTTGCACTTGTGGGGCCAGTTCAGAGCCAAATGTTGCAGTTGCAATTAGACAACCCCCACCTTCTTCCTGAGATGTTTTATCTTCAGATACTAAACTGAGTGGTTGAGTACCATCACCTTGTATTGAAAATGAATCGATTACCTTTTCGTATTTTACTTTATGGGTTTCAAAATCTTCTTCAACATTTGTGTAAGTAATTATGTAAATTTTTTCAAAAGTATGAATCATTACTTCAGCAAATTTTATATCAATAGTATCAGATCCGCTTGGAAATACTCCAAGAGCCTGTACGATCCAAGCTTCTCTACCATTAATGTCTCCCATCTCATCAGTAATTATTTCAAGATTACCTTCATCAATTACTGGTTGAATGAGAGTTCTTCTTTCGTCTATAACTTGTTGTAATGTTTTTCCCCCTGTTGACATTATGCCAATAGAAATAACAGGATTAATTTCTCCAGCTTTTGGACCAACAAACACAACGTCAGGAACGTCTGGTGAAGTTTTTTGTGGTTCTTGTACTATCCATCCAGTTGGTGCAAGAAGTGATATTCCAAGTCTATTATTGGCGTATGGCACAAATTCTGATTCTGTCTCAGTTGGTTGAATTGTTGGTGTAAATGATAAGATTCGTTCTGGTTCATTTAGATCTAACAAATCAGAGATTTCTGACCTTTGTACAACTTTGGCTGTTAAAATTTTAGCTTGTTCTGGATCAGTTGGAACATCTCTAGCACTTATTTCTAATGATGCGATTTTATCAAGAGTGTCAAAACTTTCTTGTGTTACAATTCTTCCAAACACTGTATATTGTTCATCTAAAAAGTTTGAATCACCATGAACAATAAAAAATTGTGAGCTAGCACTATCTGGATGAGCTGATCGTGCCATTGAAAGAATTCCCCTGTTGTGTTTGATTGAGTTAAATTCAGCATCAATGTTTTGTCCTGCATCACCAGTACCCCACATGCTTTGAGATTCGGGATCTTTTGAGAGCGGATCACCGCCTTGGATCATAAAGTCTTTGATAATTCTGTGAAAGATTACACCATCATAAAATCCACTTTCAGCTAAATTTAGAAAGTTGTCTACAGTTTTTGGAGCATCTTCTGGAAAGAATTCAATTACAATATTTCCTGATGTGGTTTCTAAGACGACAACCTGTTCACTTTGCGCAAATGAATGATTTGTAACATTAAGAAGTAAAAAGCCAAAAATAAATATCAAAAATAGACTTTTCATGGTTTTTGCCATTTTGCCTCACATAAAAGCCAATAACACGCATTAGTTTTTAACACGTAACTAAAATTTTTAAAATATGGATTCCGATGAACGCATACTAGCACACATTGTATCAGTTTGGCGAGAATCAAAAAAGTTTTTGTCAATTGGTGGACGTGAAGGAATGTTAATTCTTACTGATAGACATTTGATGTTTGTTCATAAAACTGAAGCAAAAAAGAAGTGGTGGCATGCAATAGTAGAACGACAGATTGTTGATTTGTTAAGAGATAAATCAAAAAATATTATGACTATGCAAGATGGATATACAGAAAAAAATTTGAAAATAGATTTAGAAAATGAAAAAAATACAGAGATTTTATTTGATGATATTACAAAAATTGGACATAAAGAAGAGGTTTGGGGAAGTGCATTAACTATCGAATACATAAAAATGGGCCAAAAAGAAAAATTTCAGTTTTCAGTAGTTCAAGGTTGGGTAAAGTATCCTGCAAAAGATCCTCTAAAATACTTGAGGGTTGATTGGGGACCATTTGTTCAATATATTAAAGACCATCAAAAATTAATTCCGTAAATTGAAAGTGTATGCAGTTGGGGTTGGTCCTGGCTCTCCAAAATATGTAACAAAACATGTTAAAGAAATAATTCAAAATTGTGATGTTGTTATTGGATATAAGTATACACTAAAAACAATTGAAGAGTTGATTTCAGGAAAAGAGATTCATGAGATTACAATGAAAAACCAAGAAGATGCTTATCAAAGTGTTAAAAAAAAATTAGGTGAAAAAACTTTGGTTGTCCCATTTACTGGTGATGTTAGTTTTTCAGAATCTGAAGTTGTTGATAGATTAATTGAAATTTTTGGCGATGTAGAAATCATTCCCGGTATTAGTTCGATCCAAATAGCTGCATCAAAAGCTAAAGTTCCTTTAGATAAATCCAGAGTGATCACTATGCACATTTCGACCTCAATTGAAGAAGAAAAACTTGAATTGCAAAAAGCACTAATTGATGGATTTAGTGTGGTGTTGGTTCCTCGTCCATGGCCAAGCGCACCTGAAAAACATTTCATGCCCTCAGACATTGCATTGTATCTGAAAAAAAATGGCTTTGAAACTTCAAAAATAAAGGTACACATCTTTGAATCACTTACAACAGAAAATGAGACTTGTTTTGAAGGTGTGGTTTCAGATTTAGAAGGAAAAGAGTTTTCTGATTTATTAGTAATGGTGTTTAATCAATCAAAATTAGAATCCTATATTGGATTCAAAGATTAGTTGCCTGCTTAGTTTGCTCCAACTCTTCTGATTACTTCAGAATCAGTGACAGGAAATGAGTAAACTACAATACTCATCCACGGGTAATCAGGATCAATTATTCTGTAAAATCCAGCATCATCAAAGGAATCTGTCCATGATTCACCTGGTTCAATTGTTCCACTGTCTATTCTTCCATCAAAAGTAAATGCACAATTAGTAGGCACGTGAGAAAATCCTTTTGGAAGTTTTTCTGCGGGTGTTTCACAAATAATCATTTCTCCTTGAATTCGACTGTTTGAGCCAAGTCCTGTTCCGCTAACAAGTCTATGTGCAACAACATCACCATTAAAGAAAGTAATAGATGTTCCTGGTTCTATTGAAACTTTGTCAGGAGAGAAGTAGTTTGCACGTAGTCCGCTTGAACCCGTAGCTTTAATGTTTTCTTGTCTAATTTCACCTGCTTCTATGTAGTCAGATGCAAGTCCTTGATTAGAGGAGCCACGTTGAATATGAACGACTAGCTCGCCTTCTTTTTGTGTTTCAGTTTCTGTAGTTGTTGAAATATTTGTCAAGCCAGTTAAGCTGGTTGTATAGATCACTTTGTATTTTATATCATCGTGGGTCAAGCTTCCAGTAAAACCATAGATTGATCCTTGTGCACTGTTTTCAACCAGTCTTCCAAAAAGTCTAATGGATGCTTCTTCACCAAAAGAATCTTCAGCTATTCCAGATATTCTGATGTAACGACCTTCTCGTAATCCAGAAGCTTCAAGATCAAATAAAAGAAATTCATTATCATTTAGAGTTACAAAACCATCTTCAATTAACATCCTTATTGTACTGCCTTTTTGAGTTCCAGTAGAAATTGCAAAATCAATTTCAGAAGTTTTTATTGATTCTTCAGTAACTGCAAAACCAGAACCTTCCAAAATGAAAGCATTGTTTGTGTCAAGTTCTGCATTTGCATCACTAAAGGTTAGACCTAAAGTAACAATTCCAATAATCACTAGTGGAATAACTACTGTTATGCTCATGCTGTAATTTTTTGTCTTTTTCTGGTTTATAATTTACTACTAAATTATTTTAGACTGGTTACGCAATTCCGTGCTGATTACCCAAAATCAAAGCCTTGTTCTTCAGCCATTTTTATCATAGCGTCTTCTATGATTCCAC
>DRGT01000005.1 GCA_011055585.1 Candidatus Nitrosopumilus sp.
AATTGATGTGATACAACTGAAACATCATTTAATACCTGAAATCTCTTTTCTGGTTCATCAATAATTTTGTGTTCAGGAATTTTTTCTGACGATAAAAAATTCACCCAAACAGGCATTGAGGTTTTGGGATTCGAAATCCAACTACTTGGATTATTCCATTCTTTGAAAGTATCAATAGGTATAAGAATAACGGAAATTATTGAAACCAAAATTAAAATTCCAAGTATTCCTATCCCAGCTAATCCCATTTTACTACGAAGAAACTCTTGTTTAATTTCAGCGGAAGATATTGCGCTCATTTAACCAGTTTTCACCCTTGGATCAAAATACCCATACAGTATATCTGCTAGAAATATGCTAGCAAGGAAAAATACAGTTAGAACATATGTAGCTCCAATAATTATTGGCAAATCCATCACTGTTATTGCTTCAAAGTATAGTCTTCCCATTCCAGGCCAATCAAAAACTGCTTCAGTAATTATTGCACCACCTAATGAGCCAGATAAACTTAAAGCTAAAACGGTAATGATTGGCGGCGCAGCATTTTTGAGAGCATGTGAATAAATAATTTTTTTCTGATTTATTCCCATAGTTTTTTTTGCTATAATGAAATCTTCTTGCATTATACCAATCATGAAATTTCTTACAAGATAAGCCCAGGAACCAAATCCAATCATTACAATGGTAATTAGTGGAAGTGTCATGTGATAGAGTAACGCTGCAATATATCCTGGGTCTGATGATGGAATAGATGGAGTTGCTCTTGCTGGAAATATTTGATAAACAAAGGCGAAAAGAAAAATCATAATCAATCCTACCCACCAAACGGGAAAACTGGAGCTCACTACTGCAAAGGTGGATGTGAGTCTGTCAATTTTTGATCCCACTTTACTGCCTGATAAAGCTCCTAGAAAAATCCCAATTATCGAAATAATTATTGTTGCGGTTGTGAATAATAATACTGTTCTTGGAAGTTTTTCTAATAAAATATCTTTTACATCACTAGATCCACTATCGCTAGTTAAAAAAGATGCTCGACCAAAATCTAAAATTAAAATTTTGTACATTGTAATTCCAATTCTTTGTGGAGAATACCACGGTGAATCTAATCCGAGCACTTTCGTGCGTTGATCAATTTGTTCCTGAACAAAAGCTTCAAACTCTTCAACACTGGCGAAACTTTTAGCTATGGCAGGATTTTCTGTAATTTCAGCTCGTACTTGAAAAGTAATCCCTTGTTTTAGAATTATGTCCATGTTTGAACCAACAAGAATAACTGTCAAAAAAAGAGTTGCCATTAGAACCATAAACATGGTGATTAATCTAGTACCAACGTATTTTTTCAGACCCACAAGTAACCTGCCGATTTGACTTTATTATAATTACAGGTTAATTTTATTTTAATAAGAAAAACAATTCCAAGTTTATCAAGGTAAAGTGACGAGAACTATTATGAAATTCAGGTAAAGCGGTTAATGAATTCTAGGATGTTTTGATGGCAGAATTGATAATATCGTCACATCTTACAATAAGTGCATAATATGACTTAAAGATTTAGCAAAATCATTCCAGTCTCTGGTTTTTAGAATCAATCTCATCCAAAAAAATTCAACAATTGAAAAATATCAGAAAATGTATAGTATTTCATGAAAAAAAAGAATGAGAAATTTGATCCTGATATATTAGTGCTATCAAAAAATGACATACTTGATTTTTGTGATAAAGTGATTACAAAATGGGGTAAAGATCCAGAAAAACACGCAAATCACATCTTTGCAATGAATGCTGTGAAAACCAGCATTTTTTGGACTGATGAAGATTCACTTAAAGAAATTTGGAATGAAATTTTGAAGTGGTCGTATGTTCTTTTGTATGAAAATGCTATTGCTCAAGGAAACGAAGAAGATGTCGATTGGTCAAAAATCATGAAACAGGTTGCGAAAGACTAGTCATTCAATAAAATCCTTCAGACCTTGCTTTAGAATCTCATTAATGACGTTTGAGAAGCTTATTGCTTTATTACTTTCAGATATTTTTTTTGCCTGTAGGTTCCTAATTGTTGATTCTAGGGAAAGATCAAGCGTAATTGTTACTCTTCGAATCATTTAATCACTTAATCCATGCTTAAGACATTCGCCCTTTTTAGAATGAATAAGTAGCTTTTTGATCAATCACTATGCTTATAAGGTAAAAATCGATTTTTGCGTGAAAATAAAAAAAAATACTGCTAGACGCAGCAAAGGGTTCTTTTGAAATCTTCCGTATCTTGCTCAAAGTCACATTCTTTACAGACTTGCCAAGTACGGTTTTTCAATATTCTTAATGTAGATTCGTAACACGTAGAATACATTTTTCCTCCACATTGAGGACAAGAGATTGGAATGTCTACAATCATAATGCAAGTTAATGAAATTTTGAATATAAGACGCGCGTAGAACTGATAAATTGTTCACATCATATTACAAAAAATTTTAATTGTTATTCATCAGACTAAAATCCAAATAGCAATCCTCACACAAAATCATTCCCTGTTCATGGAAATAATGATCACTAGAGGGATTTTGAGTTGGATTTCCACATGATGAACATACAGTAATCACTGAATGAAAATCCTGCTTATTTTTTATTTTAATATAATCTATTAGATCCGAATTAAAACTAGACCAATTTGACTCGGTTTCAAACAATACTATAGATTGCCTGTTTTCAAATTTATAAAATTGGAATCATTCAGGAGAAAGGTTAAAGTAGTAAAATCTACGGTGACTGTACTGCCATCTGGGGTTTAATTTGTTCAGGTTGTTTGTAACGTCTCCTGAAAAAATAAAGAATTCCAAGCACTTCAAATTGCTCAATAAACACCACGAACATTAGATTCTCCATCCACCCACCTGAAACATCGTTCATTAGTGCAAGCGACACCGACAAAGTATACTCTACATTTGAAATCCAAGCGAATCCATCAAAACTCTTACCTAGTGGAACTGGTCCCAAAAGTTTTTCAATTGGAATATTGTCCCTGGTGAGTTGTTGATAATCTTGTAATGTAGTATAGAGGATCTCTTTATCGTAATAATAGACAGAATTTCCTCTGTCCATGAAAAATATACTTGCTCCAAAATAGATCAAAAACACAATTGAAAACGCAACGATATATTTTGCAATTTTTCCACCGATGGTCTTTCTCATCTGTTTTTCAAATATTCTACCTAACTGTCCAAGTTTCCTCTTTCTAGTTAGATATATGAAAACTAGGGCAAAAATTGAAAGCAGGCCTACACTTCCTAACCAGCCGTCTGTAACATATGTCACAAATATCATTCTAATAGGCAAAAATATTCCTGCAGTAATTCCCATAAGGAAAATTTTCTCTTTCACGTCTTGGACGTCTATTTTGCCCATGCCCCAAATGACTATTTACTTACTATGATTAAAGATTTCTGCTGAAAATCTTTTTTATAAATAACAAAGTTTTTTTTAAAATTTGATTTCTAAATTTGGAAATAACCTATTCATTTTGAGAAGAATTTGTAACTTTGGTAATTTCAGTTCCATTAACAAGAAACTCGGAAATTATGCCATTTGTGTTCAAATAAATCACTAAACCGCTTTTTCCAACATCAATCAGAGTACCATTAACATTTAGAACCAGTCCAGAATCTAATTCTTCTACTAAATTCTCTGTTCCATTAAGATTTGATTCTGATATAAACTCTAAATCAGAAATAGTAACATTTCCAAAATCATCGCTAGTTTGATTTACTGTTAACGCTTCCATTGTTTCCCTAGAAATTGTAGCTTTCTCAAAGTAAGCTTGTCTAGCTTCTTCAAAAGTTCCACCATTAGCTAGTACTTCATCCATTGCTTTTTGTGCTTCTACAAAAACATCAACTGTGTAATTTAACTGATTTACAATGATGTCCCTTACTGCAAGATCTAAGTTGCTTACAAATCTATCATACTTGAATCCAGCATATATTCCAGCTCCTGGATTTTGCTCTTCAATAATTTGTTCAGTTAATTGAATCGAAAGTTCTCTTTCTTCATCGATTAATTGTTGCTCTGCAATTAAATCTAATTGCTCTTTCTGCTCTTCAAATAATTGTGTTAGTAAGTCTTGGTAATAATAGTAAAGCGTCAATCCTAACGGATCTTTTTCAAAGTCTTCTTCAGATGCTTGCAAATATTTTATTGCCTCATCAGTTGATAGCATTTTTTCAGTATGAGCAAAAATAGATATCTCACCCTTTACTTGAAAATCAATACTTTTGAGT
>DRGT01000006.1 GCA_011055585.1 Candidatus Nitrosopumilus sp.
ATAAAGTTCATTGCGCCGTCTCGTGGCAAAAATGCAGTAACTGACTTTCCGTTTTTGATTAATTGAACTCGTACACACTTTCTAACTGCAGAGTTTGGCTGTTTTGCTTCAATTCCAACCTTTTCTAGAACTATTCCTCGTGCTTGAGGAGCACCAGCAAATGGATTTGATTTTCTATCTAATCCTAATTTTCTTCTTTTGTATGTAGAGATGGACCAACGTTGTCTCTTTTTTTTCGCTTTCAAAACGCGACCTGCAAATAAACCAAGAGGAGACTTTGCCATTTTATTACAACTCCAATGCAGTTTTTTCTGGACTGTTTATCAAAACGCTAGTAATACCAAAATATCTTTTTGCAAGCAATCTTGCCTTTTCTGCATTACGACCTTCTCGTCCAACGACAATTCCTTTCTTTCTTGGATCAACTATGACGATTGCTTGCTTTGAACCATCAGGTCTTTCATTTAATTTAACTTCAGACACTAGCTTTGAATTTAACATATTTCTCAAAAATTTTGCAGGATCCTCATCGAATTCAACTAGTTCAACATTTTTCTTTACCATATTTTGGAGTGATTTAATGTGAGAACCACCCTTACCAATTGCCAAACCCATTTTTCCAGAATTTACAACAAAAATAACACGATTTTGTTTTTCATCTTCAACACAATCACGGGCTGTTGCACCAGTAACGTTTTGAAATAGCGACATTAGTCGTAGTTGATCAGATGTTAGTTTGATTTCTTGTGTCATATTCACTCCTTTTCTCTCGAAGGTTGGACAGTCTCATTTAAACTTTCATCATTATTGTTTGTGTGCAAATTTTTTATCATCATTAATTTTTTTCAGCTTCTATTAGAATAGATTTGATGTTTGATTCACTTTGGGAATTTAATGAAACTGTAGAAACTCTGAATTGCAACCCACAGAGTTTTCCAAGCGCAACTGAAGAACCATTGAAATGCATTGTTGGAACTTTGACCTTTTTTGCATCTGATTGAATTTTTTCGGTAATGTTATTTTGAACCGAGTCTGAAACGACAACTAATTTTGAATCTTTTAACGAGCCCAATACTTGTTTTGAGCCCAGTGTACACGTGTTTTCCTTTATTGCTTCTTTCAGTGCTTTTTCAAGTAATTTACTCATTTCATTCACCTTGTATAGTCGAATCTCATATGAGGCCTTTATTAGCTTTATTGATTTGCTATTCACAAAATAAACTTCATTTCATTATTGGAAACCAAAAATACTTCGAATAGAAGAGAAAACAATTCCAATTTGTTCAAAGAAATCAGGTTCTTCTGAATCTTTTTTTGGTTTAACTTCCTCAAATTTTTCAATCTTTTCACCTTTGGTGTTTTGTATTAGAGGTTCAAAGATTGGTTTTTGGTTTTCATCTAAGGGGACAAATCTTGATTCTGATAGAGCAAAATTCTTGGTTAAAATTTTATTATCAGGATCTAAATTTTTTGCAGCATTATAGATCCCAATTGCTTCATTAAATTTCCATAATTGTGATAACGCGTTTCCTTTGTTGTTTAACGCTGAAACGAATGACGGATTAATTTCTAATGCATAGTCATAATATAGGATAGCTTCTTCAAAATGTCCAAGTTTTGCCAATGCAGCTCCCTTATTTGTTAAGCTTTGAACATTATTTGGATCATCTATAAGTTCTTGATCAAAAAAGGTAATTGCTTCAGAATACTTACACAATCTAATCATGGCAGGTCCCATTCCATCATAATATGATATAGTGTCGATGTAGTCATTCTTGTCACAATTCAAAGTAATTTGATTAAGTAAAATTCCAAGTTCAATATCTTCAACTGACAAATTTTTTGCTTTAACGGATTTTTTTTCTTGTTTAGGTTTTGGTAATTTATTTTCAGTTATTGATACATCTTTTGTTTCTGGAATTGTTTCTTTTACAATAATGGTTGGTGCTTGTTCAGTCTCGTCTTCGATGATTTCAGTTTGTTCTACTTCTTCAATTATTTCAGTTGGAGTTGATTCAACAAAATCAAATGAAATTTCTTTTTTAGATTCCCCATAATATGCAAGAATTGTGTAAGTACCATCAATTTTGAAATTTATTCCTGCTTTAGCTAGAAAACTAGCGAAAAATTCATTGTTTGAATTAATCTCTCCAAAATAAAATCCTGTGGGAACACCAAAGGGGTCATGAATTCCAATTAACACAGTTGTTTCATCAATTGAATTTACGGTTCCAGATATTGTAATCGTATCATTATCAGTATATGCTGACTTGTCTGTTTCTAAGCCAGTCAATTCTGGAATAATTTCTTCATAGTCTACAAAGATCGTTTCGTTAGAAGAGCCACCAGATTTTATTTCAAATGTAATTTCTTTGTCTAGTTTTCCATAGTCGATTTTTACTGTATAGGTTCCTGGCTCATCATAAAATGGCGAATCAAGTGAAACCATTTTTGAAAATGAGTTATCTTTTTCAATTTTTACATTGTTTGCAGACAGAATAGAGCCATCAGGATCAAATATTCTAAGCGCCAAAATTGGCATTTTTTTCTTTTCGACTTGTCCGGTAATGAATAATGATTCTCCAGCTTCATAGAATTCTTTGTCTGTACTAGCTATGATTCCACCAGAATTATCTCCAAAAGCTAGAGGAAATGAAATGCATAAAGTCAAAATTAGGGGAATAAATCCGGTTTTTGTGCCCATTAAATAAAATGATTGAATTTTTGTATTTAATAATCACGTAGAAATCATACTTTTAAAAAATAGATCTATTGTCCTGCAACAACAGAATAGCTCACAGTGAATTGATCTTCATTAAGTGTGTGAATTGCAAGTGCATTTCCTGCAAAAACCCATGTTCCCATAGCATCACCATTATCTACAAATGTCAATGCAAACTTTGTTTCGCCATCCGGAGTCCAAATTGCTTGTCCGTTGTCATCACCTTGTTCTAGTGGGCCATGAAGTGTAATTAGTTGAATTGGTTCAGATGCAGAATATGTTAACACTCCGCCGTATGTATTATCACTTGGAGGTAAGATGATCACAATTTGGTGAGTTTCATGACCAAGTCCAGGGTCTTGCATCGATTCAATTGTACCACTCAAAACTGTATCACTTGGTTCTTTTTCCATATAGCTTACAGAGTAGCTTACTGTAAATTGGTCTGAAGAAAGTGTATGTACTGCAAGTGCATTGCCAGTAAAGACCCAACTTCCCATAGATGTTTGTGGATCAACAAAGGTCATTGCAAACTTTGTTTTGCCATCCGGAGTCCAAATTGCTTGTCCTTGTGCATCACCTCGTTCTAGTGGGCCATGAAGTGCTACAAGCTGAATTGGTTCAGATGCATCATAGGATAGAATTCCTTTGTAAACATTTGATGTTGGTGGTAAAATGATTGCTAATTGATGAGTTTCATGACCAACTCCTGGGTCTTGTGAAGATGTTATTGTTCCAGATGAGGTTTGCCAACTAGATGCTTTTTCCATTGTTTGTTTTGTTTGTGTTTGTGTTTTTGGAGCAGGTATTGGAGCTGGTTCTGCTTTTGGAGCAGGTGTTGGAGCTGGTTCTGCTTTTGGTTCTGTTTTTGGTGGAGGGACAGGTTCAACTTCTTTTTTTGGTTCTGGAATTTCTTCTATTTCAGAACATAATTGGGCACCACAAACCAAGTTTTTAGTTGCTGAACCGTATTTCTGAGTTTTAGTTCCTTTGCTCTTTAATGCATTAGCATCTTCAATTACATCAACTGAAGCAGCTATTCCTGCAGTAAGTAGAATTGTTATCATAAATAGAATCGATGGGATTGTTCTTGTCATCTTTCATCAAAAATGTAGATTCTCTATAAAAATGCTCATCTAATATTTCGTGTGTAAATTTGAATTTCATTCGACTAGAAAGGTTTGAGAAATTGAGGGAGAGATTGGAATGGGTTTTTGCAATGATTTCCAAACAAAGGTTTCAACTTTGTATTCTCCAGCTTCTGTTGGCAACCATGATTGTGATAATTCAAGACTTTGATTTGCATCAAACGTTCCCTGAATCCAAGATAGTGATACTACTATTCCTTCTTCATTTGTAATTTGCATTAGATAAACAAAATTTTGGCCAAAGTCTTGAGTATTCACAATTTCTGAAACAATTTGAAGTTGATTGTTTACAAGAAGTTTGTCTAGAACTTTTCCAATGCTGTCAGTAACTATGGGTTTTTCAATGATAGTTCTTTTCATAGCAGGAATATTTGATTCAAATGAAGATTTAGCAATGATGTTTAGTTCACCAGATATGCTGAATGGTCTTGGAAGAGTCCTATCTTCATATTTACCATACAATTTATCTCCAGGAATTACAAATAATCGATTTCCACTAGAAGTAGAGCTTTGTGAAAATGTTATTGTTGCTTCAAAGACTCCTGAATCTTGATTAGTTTCTAAAGCATTTACAGTAATTCCCGCAATATCAGAATCAGATGCAATCTCAATTTGAATCTGATCAATTGTTTCAGGATTAAGATTCATGTCTTGATCAATAGTTCTGATTGTTGCAATTTGATCAACAAGATATTGTGATTCTAAAAATTTGATTGTTCCAATATTCCATCTTATTGGTACTGAATGAACTAATACAACTCCATCAGCAAACTCAAAGGAAATTGTTACTGAGGTGTTTCTAGTAGTTTCTAAAAATCCATCAGTAGGACCATTACCAAATGTTCGTGGATTTGTATCTGGCATTCTATCACCGTCAACATCATGTGAAAAACCAGTAAGAGTTACTTCGCCAACAAAAATACCACTACGAGGATCAGTTTCAACAAGTTTGTATGGTTGTAGAAATTTGTTTCCTGTTGAAATTTTAACAAAGTGTTCTTCTGTTCCTCCAATAGTATCAATTGCATTTTTGTTAGCATTCCAGCTAGGTGCTATTATTGTAATTTTGACCTTATCTGTCCATGTGTATACTGGTTTGTCTGTAAAAATTGGAGAATATGGATTATCATAATCAGGAATCTGTTGAGCATAAGCCAAACTAAATAACAAGAAAAATGTAATTGTTAGTATGATGATTTGATTTAACAGATTACTTCTTTTTTGAAACCTGCATGTA
>DRGT01000007.1 GCA_011055585.1 Candidatus Nitrosopumilus sp.
CAGTTGTTCCAGGTTCTACTGAAATTAGAGCTTTTGTCATAATGTCTTTTACTAGAATTTCTGATAATGATTTTCCTGTACTCATTTCCCCCTAATACTCAAACTGTCATAAGATATTAGTATTAATGATGGACCGGATGGGATTTGAACCCATGACCTTTGCGGAATTTTGAAATTCTTACGCAGTGTGAGTGCGTCATCCTAGCCACTAGACGACCGGTCCATAGGTTGTAAAAATAAAGAACTTTTTTTGTCTTTAGATTGTTTGAAAAAACTACTTTTTGACACCTAATGTTCTATTTTTTAATCTCAAGTACGGATTGTGACACTTTCTACATCTTGTGGCACTAATCGGATTTCTTGCGCCACACTTAAAGCAAATCTTCATGTGAAGGCGTGCTTTTTGTGCTATCTGTTTTTTTGTTGTATCAGCTATTGGCATCTTATTTCACACATTTGCGCTCTCTATTAATTTAATCGCCAGTTTGCCCCATCTTGCCTGCCAAGAGAATGGGAACTTCAATAGGTCTTTTTGCAACAGGAACGTTTGCCTTGTTAAACATTGAAATCTTTGATTCTGCTGAACCATAATTACCATAAACAATTGCTCCAGCATGACCCATTCTTTTCTCCTTTGGAGCTGATCTGCCTGCAATGTATGCAACTACTGGTTTTTTGAAGTTTGAATCAATAATTCGCTGAGCAAGAATTTCTTCTGCATCTCCACCAATTTCTCCAACAACTACCATCCCTTTCAAATCAGGAATGTCTTTGACCATATCAAATGCATCAATCAATCTTGTTCCATTGATAGGATCACCACCAATTCCAAGTGTAATGGCTTGACCAAATCCGCCTTCTGATAGCGCATCTGAAATTTCGTACAACAAAGTACCACTTTTTGATAAAACTACAATATTTCCAGCTTTGAATGGCATTGCTGGCATGATTCCAATCTTGATTAACTCTGGAATCATAACGCCAGGTGTATTTGGTCCTATGATTATTGCATCATTTTTCTTTGCCAATTCTAAAATCTCCATAGTATCTCTGATTGGAATGTGTTCTGGAATTGCAACAAGAAGCTTAATTCCAGCTTCGAGTGCTTCTTTTGCAGCACTTAAAAAGAATTTTGCAGGAACAAAAACAATAGAGATTTTTGCACCCGTTGCATCAACTGCCTCTTTAACATTTTCATAAATTGGAACATTTTCAAATTTTTGACCACCTTTTCCTGGCACAACACCCGCAACGATGTTTGTACCATAATCCATCATGCTTTTTGCATGAGACGAACCAAATTTTCCAGTAATGCCTTGAACAATTACTCCTTTTTTCTTGTAATCAGAATCTCCTTCTTTTCCTCTTAACAATTCAAAAATATTTGTCATTTTGTTCCTCCTAGCACTGCTGCATTAATTGCTTCTTCAACAGAATTAAACAACTTTGTTTTTGTATCCTTTAGTATCTCTTTTGCTTTTTCAGATTCTGCACCCTTTAATCTTGCAAAAACAGGAAGATCAATTACATTTTCTTCATAGCATTGAACAAAAGCCGATGCAACTGTTGTGGTTTTTACAATTCCACCATAAAGATTAACAAGAATTGCTTTCACTCTTTTCATTTTGCTGATCAATGTTAATGCTTCATGAACTGATTCATGGGTAGCTCCACCACCTACATCTAAAAAGCAGGCTGCTTTTCCTCCATTGTCAGATAACATGTCAAGAGTTGACATTACTAGACCTGCACCATTTCCAACTACTGCAATATTTCCATCTAATTCAACAAGAGAAAATCCACTCTTTTTTGCTTTTTTTTCAATCTCTGTCATCTCTTGATATTTTTGTAATTCTTCATGTCGAAAGTTTGAATTATCATCTGTGATGACTTTGCCATCAACTGCCACCAATGAACCATCTTCTAACATTGCAAGAGGATTAATCTCTGCAAGCTCTGCTTCTTTCTCAATTGTAAGCTTTGATAGTTTTTGTAAAATCTCTACAAGATCATCAGCTGTTTTTTCTTCAAGACCCATTTCTTTTGCAACTTCTTTTGCAACACTTTCATCTATATTACCTAAACCAACTTCACGAATGATTTGATTTTTCACTGATTCAATTTCAACTCCTCCATCTGTTGATGCAATAATTGTATAGCATCTTTTGCCACGGTTCAAAAACAAAGACAGGTACAATTCTTTTTTAATGTCTACCATTTTTTCAAGAAGAATTGCTCTCGCTTTTTCTCCTTTGATTGTCATTCCCAAAATTTGAGGATACTTTAATTCAAATTCATCTTCGTTATTACATTTTTGAATTCCTCCTGCTTTTCCTCTTCCACCAACTGGAACCTGAATTTTAATTACAAAAGGAAATCCTAGTTTTTTTGCATCTTTTCTGCCTTTTTCAATGTCTTTTGATGCAAAACTTGGGGGAGTTCGAATACCAAATTCTTTGAACAACTCTTTAGCTTGATACTCTAGTAAACGCATGAAAAAATCTTTTTTTTTCGGTCTTTATATTCTGTAGGGCACCTACTTTAGTTGATTTTCAAGTAACGAAACAATTTGCAAGAAAAGTTCTCTACTTTTTTTCATCAATCTTTGTGGATACTCATCTATTGTAAACACAAATTGTTGATGAAAGCTTGGAACCAATGGGCCTCCAGATGTGACCAATTGTTCTATCACATAATTTGAGGCTAAAGTACAGACGATTTCCTCGTAGGAATTCTCATCCTCTTCGAGAGTCTGGCGATAAAGAACAATCGGAGTATTAGTTTTTGAGACTGCCAGTGAGCCTTGTTTTAGCAAGTCAGTCAGATGCTGGATTTGCCAGGCGTCAAGACTAATCTGCTTAACCATGATATAGTATAGCAAATTTTCTATTTATTATGCCAGATTAGCTAAAAGCTAACAACTTACTACAACAATTCTATTCATTATTTGATTACTTATCATGCAAGGTAGCCCAACAACAACATTCATCCAATGTACAGTTAGGACATTCCTTTGGTGATGGGCTTTTCTTACACTCTTCAGGGGTACAGCTACAATCAACACATTTGATTTGAAACAAAATCTAAGCTTCAACACCCTCTAAACGGTTTATGAAATACTCTGGTTTTTTCTTAAACTGCTCCATACAATGTGGACATCTACAAAAGTGATAAGTTGTTCCATCATGCTCAAGCGTTGATGTCCATTCTATTGGTTTTTCTTTAAGACAAACTGGGCATACGACCAAGTTACTAATTTCTTGTAGATACTTCTCAGGATCAGTTTTGAATATGTCTAGACATCCTTGACAACAGAACCCTAATTCTTTATCCTTGTGGTTATTAGATACAGAGTGTTCTTTCTTGATCCGTAATCTTACAAGAGAGCAACCACAAGTAGGACAAATTTCTGTCTTCATTTCTCATCTATGTTGATTTTACATTCTTTGTTAATTCCTTTAATCATCATGAAGTATGTACAAATTAAAATTCCGATAGCAACTAAACGTATTGGAAACTCGTAGATTGTTAGAAAATTCAATGCACTAGCTCCCGTAACACCTACTACAGAGATTATGGGAATTGCTAAAGACCCGCAACTAGTACAAATACCTGCACCTGCCCCAATTAAAGACCCAGCTAAACCAGTACTCGTCTTTTTTGTACTTGCTTTTTGTGCACGAATTTGAAAAATTGTCAAACTTATCACAAGTCCAATCAATCCAGAAACTACAATAATTGAGACAAAACTTGCAAACATTCCATCAGGTATATGAAAAATAAGAAAAGGCTCAAAAAACAGATACTCTTGGGCATAAAATAGTAAGACAAGCATAAACGCAAAGATTGAACCTGATATGACTAGATATGTTGGATTTGAGAATACAAGTTTTAGTGTCTGTTTATGCAATCATACCACCACTAACAATCACAGCTACATCCCTTTTCTAATTTTGGATTACAGATTTCACAATCAAGTAAACATTTGTCTTCAGTACAGTAACCACAAGATTGTTTCTTTTTTTCTTCCAATCACATCCCCACCTTATCTAAACTCAAAATAGAATTAGATCCTTTCTTCCACTTTTGTACTATAATGCCAAGTACAGCACCAAAAGCCAAGTGTGCAATCAATGTGATTACAAACAAGTTGTATCCATCCATGTGTTCTATTCCGAAAGGTCCTTTCATTATGATGAGATATGGTGCAACCATCATTCCAATTTCAATAATGAATGCCCAAATCATTCCGTACCACCATTTTCCTTTTCCAATAACTAAAGCATAGATAATTCCAAACGTTGCACCATTCCAAAAATGCCAAAGAGCTCCTGCCATAAACGCATCAAGTGGTGCACTGTATAGATTCATTGCAACACCTGACTCCATTACTATTTGTTTTACTTCAGATAGTGAAGTTATTTTTTCAGTTAAGAGTAAACCAGGAAGTGAAATCATGCTGTCCATTGGTAACCATTTTGCAAACATGTAGCCTGGAATTCTAATTGCTTCAAGTGCAAATGATGCTATTGCACCAGCTGCCATTCCAACGAACAACCTGTTTGATAGTCTAGGAAATTTTTTTCGTGAAACAATTCCTATGGCAAAAATTGCAATCACGGATGGGATTATGGCAACATCTCGGAATGTTGCATAAGGAATAATGTTCAAGGGAGCAAAAATCAGCAACATTGACGAAGCTCCACAAAGTATTATCACCAGAATAGTCCAACCTTGTTCTGTTCTTCTTACTTGTTTTTGCACTCCAATACTACAAAAATCAAAGTATTTAACCTACAAAGTTCGTAGTCGAGTAGTGACTTCGAAGAATCAAAGTAATGTAGTTTGTCTCTGCCCTCTGGATGGGGTTATAGAGACTATAGGCAAGAAATGGGGATTGCTAATCGTAAATGAGATTGGTAATCATGAATCTCTTAGGTATAATGACTTGTTATCTGAGCTAAAAGGAATTAGTCCTTCAACCCTTGCTTCAATGCTAAAGGAGTTAGAAAAAGAGGAGATCATTCTAAGACAAGCATTCAATGAGATACCTCCAAGAGTAGAATATTCTCTAACAGCTAGAGGAAAAGAGCTTCGGGTAGCAATCCTGCCTCTGATCAAGTGGGCAACTAAGAAGGGAAATTATAAAATGCATTGTTCCTGTACTCTTCTTAAAAAATAGCTAACAATTCATATCAAATTTTAATTAAAAAAAAAGAGAAAAAGATCAGCGACGTCTTCTCGCTGTTCTTCTGCGAGAAGCTTTTCTTGTTGTTCTTCTCCTCGTAGTTTTTCTTGCAGGTGCACGACGTTTACGTCTTGCCGTTGCCTTTTTTCTTGATGCAGCTTTTGCTGCTGCATTTCTTTTTCGTGTGCGTGCTGCTTTTCTTGCAGTTGCACTACGTTTAGCTTTTGATGTAGCCATACATTGAAAGTTTTATGACATGTATAAAAACATGTTTAATTTAATAAAAATGCACAATATTGTACTGTTTTGCA
>DRGT01000008.1 GCA_011055585.1 Candidatus Nitrosopumilus sp.
CTGCAAAAGCACCCCACGCTAAGCCAGTAGGTTCTGTACCATGTACCCACATCTTCAATCCACTAACTGAAATGGATTCTTGCTGTGCTCCTCCTTGGAACAGAGTTGTACCATAAAGTACAACACCTGAAGCCAAAACGATCGAAGCAACCATGATGATGATGGTTACAAGTACGCCACTAAGGGCTCTATGCTTTCTGTTTAAGATTGCTTTCATTGTTAGGAATTTGCGTCCAGATGCATATCTAGACTAGTATGTCTCTGTGTAAAGTTACATCTGCTCTTGTGCAACGGCTATGTAGGCACGAATGAACTTTGAAACTGTTCGTGCAATCTCTTCATAGCTGAAGCAGGATGTGAACAATTTTGACATGCTGTCTTTGACACCAATGCCTATGACGTTTATGTCAGATCTTCTAGCTAATTGTATTGCTTCCTTGAAGTATTCATCTGCACCATCATATCCTAACGTTTGACCATCAGAAACCAAAAAGATGTATTTTTTCTCATTTTGGTCTTGCTGAAGTACTCGTGCTGTTAGTATAATGGCATCTGGAATAAATGAAAGACCTTGGCTTACAACTCCACCAAAACGAGATTTTGTTTGTTGACTGAAACTTTCAGCAGCATCTTTTACAACATAAAAATTGTTGTTAAATGCTGATAAAGACCAGCTTCCCTTATCGCTATTGAGTTCTTCTGCAGCTTCTGACAAACACATTGTGAATTTTTTCAAATCATTAAACTGTCCTTGCATACTTGCACTAGCGTCTAAAATGATTGCCCAGCTTTCTGTAACTCTTCTAGTTTCATCTTGTTCAAAAATTTGAATGTCTGGATTTTGACTAGCGATTGACTGAATTGCCTTTTGCATTTCTAAAATACCAACATCGTCTGATTTTGGCGAGTCTACTATGTTGCTAACTATCCTTAATCTGCTTTTAATTTTCTTTACCATATCTGATGTTTCAGAGCTTAGACGTAGGAATTCAGATAAGTTATCTTGTGGAAATTGTATATCATCAAAACGAAGATCTTTTGAGAGCAGTTTGTAATTTTTTAGTAACCTTCTTTGTTTTGTAATCTCTTTGATCCAAGTTTCGCCTAGTAAAGTACAGGTTTTTTGAAAATCATCTCGTGGCTTAAATTTTAAAGGCTTGAAAATTTTAGAGCTGGTAAATTCATCAATTCTATCACAATAAGGAAGAATCAATGGATTCACTAAATGACGGTTTTCATAAGCAGTTTCTGCACATTCCAGAAGATTTTCTGAATCATTAATATTTTCAAGAATCTTGTTTTTGATTTGAGTTAAAGCATCTCCTTCATTTGTGTGATAAGCATTTGAAAATCGATCTTTTGCACCATCATCTTGTCCTGAGAAATGTTTTTTAAAATAATCATAATATTTTGAATCTAATTCCTCAATTATTTGAGCTGGTGCAGGAAAATTTTCTTTAAGATAACATTCTACTCTAAAATCTTCGATAAAATTAATCACATTTGTAGCATATTCTTGAGTTTTTGTCTGGCTCCAACCCTTGTACATATCAAAATTTGAAATTGCTACATGGGCTCCTAAATGGTACACTGATGCAAGATATAATGACCATAACTCTTCGCTTTGATGTTCATAATCATCAAAAGTAAATCCTTGAAGAAAGAATCTTTCATTAATTAATCTTGGAATAGGAATAATAGCTGCGATACGTTCTTTTATAAAAAAATATGGAAAATCCTTTTTGTTTGATAAAAGGACATCAACATCTTGTTGATCTTTTTGTGCAACATCATAGAATATTTGTCTTGTAATGTCGTTGAACGTATCTCTCAATTTTCATTTTCCGGCTTGAAAAATTTATGGAGTATCTTTCTTACATCGTCTTGTACTTCAGGATCATCACTGGTTAATGATATTAGCGTTTCATCAGCAGCTTTCTCAAGTGTAGTACCGTCTGCAACTAACATTCCCCAGTTAATAATATCTCCAATTGATGGTGCATATGGTAAATCACCTGCCTTGTAATCTTCTCTAAGCTTTCCCGCAACCTGAACCATTTTTGTTGACAGGGACTTACTAATGTGAGTTCGCTCAACAACTAGATTAACTTCTTTCTCATCAATGTTTTTTCCAATACTCATGTATTCAAAGTTAAGCCAAACACTCATTCTTCGTCTCATTGCAGCGTTTAGTGGTTTTGTTCCAGCAAATTCTGAAGAAACTGGGTTCATGCTAATTATCATGTATGCATGCGGATGTCTTGGAATCAATTCACTATCTTTTTCTGTAAGAACAATGTGACCTCTTGCATCAAGAATTGGGTTTAATCTTGTTGCAATGTCTTGCTTCATCATGTTTGCTTCGTCAAGATAAAGAATTCCACCTTTTCTTGCCCAGTGAACGATTAATCCATCAATCCAATTTTCTTTTCCAAGACCAATGTATCGTCCAAATAAATCAAAAACTGATGTTTGAAGACCACAGTTAATTTCCCATAAAGGTAATTGAGCTAATTCAGCCATCATGTAAACAATATGGGTTTTTCCAGTTCCACTGGGGCCAATTAGTGCACACTGTTTGAAATAAGCAAACGCTCTTGCAATTCTTTCAACATAATTTTCACCATTATCTAGAAAAACAGGAGTATTTTGTGGAATTAATTCATCCATTTCTTCAGGAAAATGAAATTCATCAGAATTGAGATATTTTTTAATATTGTAAGTTTTGCTTAATCTACTCTCCCTGTTTTTGAGTTTTGTCATTTTTATATTCAGGTTGAAATTATCATCTTGAATCCTTGATCTATCAAAATTTCTATTAACCGTAATTCCTTTTATCAACAATTAGGTATGAAAATGAGTGTTTATGGTTGGAAAGATGTAACAAATAACTACATACTGAGTCTTATAGGTAAATTACAAGCCGAATAATGCTGTGAACACGCTAGTAGTAGTTAGCTCATTCGCACTAAATAGAAACAGTGCCAAATTTGACTTTCAAAAATACAATATTGAGGTTTCAATTGAAGAAATTGAGAATAGGGTAACCAGTAATAAACTCAAATTTGGATTAACCCTTCTTTCTAATCCAAAAAATGTTAGAATATCTGTTGAAGGATCAGTCGAAATTTCAGGCAGTGAGACTGAATGTATTAATGCATTGGAAAAAGACGAAAATGGCATCCCGCGCGTGCTTCACATCATATACCAGGATGTCTTTCCAACCATCTTTATGAACACAAAAGTAGTTGGTGTACCATGCCCTGCTTATAGACTATCACAAATTTCAGCACCATCAGAAATTCCTGAATCAGAAATTTCTTCAAAAGAACAAGTAACTGAGAAAGACAGTAAATCTTCATTTGGTCAAATGAACCCAGAACAAAAAGAAGGGGAATCTATACCTGAAACAACAGCTGCACCAGAACAGCCAGCAGCTGCACCAGAACAGCCAACAGCTGCACCAGAACAGCCAACAGCTGCACCAGAACAGCCAACAGCTGCACCAGAACAGCCAACAGCTGCACCAGAACAGCCAACAGCTGCAC
>DRGT01000009.1 GCA_011055585.1 Candidatus Nitrosopumilus sp.
GATATTACGAATAAATCAAATTTTCCATTTTTATCAAAAAGAATTGTATTTGAGCCAATTGGTGAGAAAATCATTGTTTTATGATGCTTTAGCGTGTTCACAATCTGTGTTGGTGAAGTTGCTGAACCAATTCCTTTGATGGTGGAAGATAAAGTTGCAGAACCTGTTTCTTGACCACTTTGAATTTTAGCTGTACCATATGAAGTACCAGATTCAATATTACCTATGCTTTCAATATTTAATAAAAGATTGTTACTTGAAATTAGGTTTACTTTTTGATAAGATCCTTCTGAAGAAAGGTTCTCATTGGAAAGAATAGGATGGAATTCGACTACATTGGAACTATCATTTTGGTCTATGTCAAAGCGTTCAAGATCTACACATGGTTCATCATCTAACTCTTCTAAATCATCCTCATCATCAAGAGTAATTAATGTACCAATTTGATAAATTCCTGCAGATTGACTGTTACTTGGAATTTGCTCTAATGTAAAGACATGCATTGTTTTTTTTGCAGCCAATGGATTTCCACTAGTATATGCATCTCTCATCATAAAACAATCAAAAGCTATACCCAAGCCTTTAGCACTTGCACCAATAGTAATTTCTTTACCCTGATTGTTAAGATTTAGTTCTTCTCTAAAATGGTAACTAAAATCACCTTTTTTAATAATTCCATTAGTTCGTGCCTCTTTCATTGTTTCATCAATTTGTTCGCCAACATAGGTGTTGTCAGCAAAATATTCAAGATAAACATCTTCTTGTGCAAGTGCAGGAAAACCTTGAGAATCAATAAGACTTACAACGATATCGATATTTCTATCAAGCTCTTTAGCAACAATTTGAGGAAAAACATTAACTTTTAATCCTGTAGGTAATGATGATGTAATTTTGATGTCTTCAGCTGTATGAATATTTAACTCATCTTGTGAGGCTCTGATAAACGCCGTACCAACTAATTCGCCAGTTGATACAGCTCCCCATGCATAATATGCTCCTTTTTTGATTATCCATTGATTTTCATTAAGTGAAACGAGTGAATTTTCATAATCTAATCTTATTGGAATGTCATATGGGGCCTGAATTACATCCTCTTCAGTATTTTGTAAAAATACTGAAAAAGGCATTTCAGAATCTACGTGCATTAATTTTGAGGGAAGATGGATTACAAGTTCTAGATTATCAGGAAGCTCTATTTTAATCTCGCCAATTAAAAGTTCTTGGAAAACTGTTTGACCACCATAATTTGCAAAGATTGTTGTTGTTCCTTTTGAATCTCCAACTTTAACATCAAATGTTGCATACACGTCGTTAGCTTTAATCGTAACAAATTCTAGTACAGAAGCAATATCAGGATATGCCGATGTCAATCTTATTGTAACATCTTGTTGTGGTTTTACCGGAACTCCTGCTCTATTAATTAAATTAACATAACCAATAGAATATATTCCTTCTTCAGCTTCTATTTGTGATGGTGCTAAATGTACTTCGACACTAACATTTTCTAATAAAATTTGAGCTGATGCTGAAGAAATAAAACTTGTAAATAAAATCATTGCAAGGACCAAAGTTGTTAGAGTTTTTATCATCAATTTTTTTAGCCCCTCATAAAAAAAAGGAAAGTAGGATTAACCCGCATTCTGACCCATAACTACTGTACCTACGAAGACCGCTCCGTTTGTAGTTGTGAGTTTGAATTGGGTATCTCTACCAATTGGAAAGTTATCACTCAAGTCAAAAAGAACTCCTACAGTTTCACCGGGCTGGGCTACACCTGCTTGATCTAGTATTGAATCTGTTGAGTTATCCATTATAGTGTATGTGCCACTGAGACTTGCAGCATCAGAAAATGCTGGAATGGATCCTGGAAATACATAGTTATAGACTGCACCACCTAATCTGATTTCAGAGAATAGGACTTGTCCAGAACTGTCGTTTTTCACATAGACAATAACATATTCGTCGATGTTCTTTCCTTGATCATCGGGATCACTACCGGCTGCTGTCATGAGTTCACCGTCATGTGCCTTCAGATTTGTAATGTCACGAGCATCGTAGCCTATAATCTTAACTGACTCGATTGTTGGCGTTCCACTGACTTGTGCTTGGTTGAAAAATCCTTGTGAGAATACAAAGATAATTGTGCCTCCCACTACTGCGATTGCCACCATCAAGAGAGTTGCTATTACTGGAGCAACTGCTCTATGTTTTCTAGTTCGTTTTTCTAGGGTATTGGTCATGTTTGAAATGTATTAAACTCAACATGTGTTAAGGTAATTGCTGTTCATACTGAACAACAAGTGAAAATAATCCTAAAACTGACAAAATTCTAATACTTTCTGCCTATGAGACCCTCATGCAGAAAATACTGATTTTTAGCCTTTTTTTGACTATTTCTTTCTCAATTTTGCCAAGTGTTTTTGCTGAAAAAACTTACAATTTGAAAATAGATGAGCATTCATTTGATTTGAAGTATGAATTGACTGGTAATGTCATAGCTATGGCAGTAGACCATGAACTCACATCTTTATTGATTGGGGTGGAAAATACTCAAGATTCTATTTTTAGAATAACTTTTGATAACGCCCTGATTAGTTCTGAAAATGATGATTTTGCTATCTTGGTAAATGGTTTGGAGGTAGATTATGGTATTTCAAAAAATGATAGCGTTTCTATTCTTAGTTTCTATATAGAGAAGGGAACAGAAGAAATTGAAATCATTGGGACTCATGTCATACCTGAATTTCCATTCAGTGTATTTTTTGGATTTGTCCTAATGGCATCAATTGTTTTAATTATAACTAAATTTCAAATCTTCAGGTAGTTATTTTATCAATCTCATTAGAAGAATCAGCATTCTTTATCTCTCGGGCAATTCTTCTTCCCATGCTCATTGGTTCATCATACATCAAAGTGGTATAAGGAGAACCATTCATGAAGATGTTAGTACCTGCAACTATTCTTGCAGAAAACTCAAATGTTCTAAAATTACCATTTTCATCATAAACTCCTTCTATACAAAATGGTCCATTCATTCCCGGGTTTACTAGTTTTTTTGATGCTTCTACAAATCTTTCTCCCATTGAATAAACTTCGTCTAACAATGATTCACGTAACACCAACGGACTATTTGCTATTACATTAAATGATGGAGTGTCTTCAACTTTCATTTGTTGTGGTGCAGGAATTCTTGCTAATCCCTCAATATCTGATTCATGGCGTTTATCTACACCAAAAAATTCCAACTCTTCTTTTAGAGGAGAATAAAAGTATTGTAAATAAGCTAGTACCCCCGAGGCATATTCTTGAATGTATAATTTTTCGTCACATGAAATTGTTCCTTCCTTGATTAACTTATCCCGTTTATTGTTATATTCTGCTTCATTTGTTGCTAAAAAGTAACCCTTTCCTCCAGCGGCTCCTTGTCTTTTTACAATTACAAGACTGTTGATTTCTTTAGGATTCGAAATTGATCTTGGAACATCAAGTTTTGCCTCATGCATTAATTTTTCTTTCAGTTCTCTATTTGATTCCCAACGTAAAATCCACTTATTTCCAAAAACTGGCGTTTTGAATGATTCAATTTGTTCTGAGCTCATTTGAGAAATTAGTGTTCCATGAGGGACTAGAACTGCATTATTTTGTTCTAAAACATAGGAATATTTTTGATCTAAAACGTCTAAAAATGAATCAACGAGAATAAACTCATCAATGAACTCAAACCTTCGATAAAGTCTTTCACGTTTTTTTTCACATATTAGAATTGTTTTCAGACCTTCGTCTTTTGCACCTTTTAGCACCTGTAAAGCACAATGTGAACCTAAGGTGGTAATGGCTTTCAAGACTACTATTTAAGATGAATTTTAGGACCTTATGAACCATGTGAGTTTGAAACAAACTCAAAAATTTCATCGATTAATTCAATAGAGATTTCTCCCTTCATTTCATCAGGAATAGTTTTCAAAATAAAATCAATCATAGAAGCATTTTTTGGTAAATCATCTCTTTCTTGATAAAGTGAATACACTGCTATTGCGTTTGAGACTAGAACAATGATTTTCTCCTTGTCTGAAAGCATGATCCTTAGTTATGAAGACAATAATTTAATGTAAAAATTTTAAACTGAGCCTAGTTACTACTAGGCGACTATATTTTGAAAAAAACCCACTCATAAAATAAAAGTCTTGTTCATGAATGAGTAGTCGGTCTTATTTGTGAAAATACTATTGATATTCTGTCTGTCATGGCTCATACAAGCTCCCGTTTAACTTCTCTTCGATCGCTAAATGAAATGATCGAACTGGAGAGCATTGAATTGAGCACTATATTAGAAACAGATGAGATTGAGGTTTCCACCGCAACAGCTCAGAAGGTAGTAGAAATTGAACAAGAACTTGCTAAGATTTTAGATCTTGATGATTTAGACGCACACATCTATCTGAACTTGCTTAGAATGGGTCCAGTTACAGCTAGTGCATTAGCTAAAGAGCTTCATATTGACAGAACAAAAGCATACCGTACTATCGATAAATTACTAAATCTAAAAATTGTTTCAACAACATTTTCAAAACCAAAATTATGTATTGCAAATAAACCTGAAGATGTTTTAATAAATGTTTTAGAAAAGAAGGAATCCCAATTAAAAAAAATCAGAACTGCTAAAGACTATATTATCAAATGCATCGAAGAAACAATTCCAACAAACTATTCAAGCAATTTGCCAACATTTCATATCACACAAGGCACTCAAAACATCTATTCTGATGTTGAAAAATTGATTGAAAACGCAAAAGGTATTGTATACATCGTCACCACATTAAGGGATCTTTCAAAAATGTATCATACAAGCATCCCAGAAAAGATAAAAATCTGTGAAAAAAATGGCGGTCAAGTTAGACTGTTGACTGAAGTTTCTAATAAGGAACATCTACCATTTGTTAGTAGATTTGGTGCAACAGAGGCTAGGATTGGAAAACTTAGCTCAAAAGGAAGGATGGTTGTTGAACAAGAAAGCCAGATGATAATGTCAGATATTGTCTGGGGTGATTCTGACCAAACTAGCGTCGAATCAGATTATGCAATTTGTACAAACTCAAGCGAGATGGTAAATAACATTTTCATTTTATCTAATCTTTTATGGGAAAACGCAAAAGCCTTAAAAAAACGAAGTAAACAAGAATAAATTTCTAATTTCTCCGATCATTTCTGATAAGAAAGTTAATGTTAACTATTTATCTTCCAACCATAAAATGGAATTTCTTTATGATATAAGAATGCACTCTCATTCGATTTTTCAATTTCAACTGGTGAGGAGCCATCACTTTTTGAAATTTTTAATGTGTAACTGTCTGTTCCATTATTTTTTTGCCAATCAATATAGGCTAAAGAATCATGTTGCTCATTCCAACCTCCAAAAATGAAATAAGGCCCATTTGGTTTTCCAAGAAAAATTGGTTTTTCGTTTCCAGTTTGCATATCTTTGTAATAAATAGAAGAAATTACATTGATACCATTATCATCTGTATCAATTGTTTGTATTGATCCTCCTGAGGGACTTGTACCCTTACCATATATCATAGTCAAGCCATCAGATGAAATCGAAAAATTAGGATTGTAATCTGAGGCACAAGAGGTATTGTTTTGTGAAATAATCGATTCTTTGCTAGTTCTTTCATTAATTATTAAAATTTGACATGTTTTCAAATCCATCATTGATTGAAATACTCTTGTACCATATTCCTGATTGATTAAAACAGTAGGCAAGTATTCTGTCTCAATTAGCGGCTTTGTAGTTTTCCAATTAATATTAAAAAGATGAATAGGAAATTGTTCAAAACGTAATTCAAATTGTACAAAAACCAAAAAATTATTATCCCACCATCCCAACAAATTTAGCGATCTTTCTTTATCCCTAATCATTTGCTTAGTTTCTTTTTCAATATCGTAAATATACCAAGGTCCTAAAATGTTGTAAAGAGGCATTACACAATATTGGCATGGTGAAGTGGTATCCGACAAAGAGTATGTGAATTTTTTGCTGTCAGGAGACCAAAAATATTCCGATAGGTGTTGATTATCTTTTTTTGTTACAATCAATTTTCTTTCCTTAGTTTCAATATCTACTAACCATAATGAATCAGGAGTGTCTTTTGCAAAAGAATAAAGAAAATACTTTCCATTAGGAGAAAGTTTTATGTCCAAAGCATGAATTGGTCTTTGGTCTTCAAGATGATTAAAATCAAAGCTTGCAATGACATCCTTGTCAAAACCATCTAGTGATGTGCTCATTATCTTCCAATTTTTTTCCTCATCAGCAATTCCATAAATTGCTCGAATATCAGGTTCAACGGGTACATTCTCTTCAGGTAAGATTTCTAAATGAAGAACAAGAAAGACAGGTAAAGCAGAAAAATTGGCATTCGATTCTTCAAAAGTTTTATTAAACAAACCCATTATCCTGATTTTTTTACCATCAAGAACATCTGTCAAGGAAACGTTACGTGAGAATAGATCAATAGTATTTTTTGTTGTATGTTGAATTTTGAATAATTCGTTAGATTCTGGCGTAAATTGTACTTCTTCACTATCTACAGTTAAAAAGTAATCAGCTGTCCCTATCAATTCAACATAACTTGGTAGTATTACTCTTTTGTTAACAAGATATTTTATTGAATTAAGAAAATCCTCATCTGATATATGACCAGAAGCCCATAAGTTTGCAGTTTTTTTAAACCAAGAAGGAATCATAACATGACTATCTGAAAACTCGTTTATTGAGACATCTATCATACCAGTTACAATCAGATAGTCTATCGTGTGAATAAAATCAGAATCAGAGATTAGCCCCCCAGACCAATGCTGAGCAGAAATCTGAATCCAGTGAGGAATTAAGGGTTTCTCAGGCACATAAATTGGTTTGAGCCAGTCAGCATAAGATGGTGTAACTAATGGTGCCAACAATATTATTGTAACAAACATTAAAGTAATTTTCAAATAATACAATGAAAAATTGCTTTGCATGTTTTATGTTGATTTATTATGTCACTAATAGGAAAGTATGTAACCATTGGACACAAACTTCTAATATGAATAAACAGTTATTTTACAACTGAATGGAAAATTATCCACATATGCTTTTTTGCAACTATTTGTAAATCTCCAAATTTATCTCTCAGACTTAGAAAGGAAATATTTCCATGCCCCCTTACACTTAGAACC
>DRGT01000010.1 GCA_011055585.1 Candidatus Nitrosopumilus sp.
AAAATCGATTTTAGATTTAGCCTGTGGAACTGGGATTTTAACAAGAAAAATTGCAGAAAAATTTCCAAATTCAGAGATAGTTGGAGTAGATATTACTGAAAGTTATCTTGAATTAGCAAAGAAAAATTCTTCATCATACAATAACATCTCTTATGTTCTTCAAGATGTAGAAAAACTGCACCTCGATTCAAAATTTGATTATATTACCTCATCATATATTCCAAAATATTGTGATGCTAAAATTCTTGTAAAAAAATGTGTTGAGCATTTGAATCGTGATGGAAAAATTATCTTTCATGATTTTACTTATCCAAAAAACCTTGTTCATAGAAAACTTTGGGGTTTTTATTTTGTAATATTGAAGTTTGTTGGATTATTTATTCCAAGTTGGAAAGAGGCATTCAAAAAACTTCCAAAATTAATTAAATCAAGTACTTGGGTAAGCGATTATTCAGATGCAATGAGGGAAAATGGCCTTAAAGTTGAACAATATTCTCTATCGTGTGATTCATCTGCAATTTTGATAGGAACTAGTAAAATCTCAAAATAAAGAAGATTACAGTTCCTGTAATCACTCCGAAAGTAATTGTTTTTAGAATAATCTCCTTTTTATGAATTAAAGAAACGTCCCCAAAACTTCTTTTGAGTTCTTTGTATATTCTGGAATTACTTATCAAAACATAAGTTACTAGTGCAGAAACTGCGGCAAGTATCAAAGCTTCAATTGAAATAGAATTTGTTTGAATTGCAGAACCTGCAAAAACTGGTAATATTCCCCATGATATTATAGTTGAAATGTTATTGTGAAATTTTCCACCAAATAATTCCAAGTTATATGCAAAAAGAAAAAATCCTTCTGCAATTCCAATTGGAATCAAAAGTGGTGAATCCAAAAATGCATAGTATAATCCTAGAGTAAATGCAATTCCTAACGCAATCAATGAGACAATCCAAAGTTTTCTTTTAGGTAGATTTCCCCAGGGTTTTGTTTTTCCACCTACTGCATCAAGAGAGTGTGCTGCCACGCCAACTGCCAAAAAGTATACGATACAGATTGCAGCAAGCCTATCTAATTCAAAACTACCAGAAAGAGAACCCCATGCAACAAAAGATGTTACAATGCAGGTATATGGTAAGAATAGAATTCCTACACTTATCCTAAAGTTTCGTGAGCCAAATTTAGGAACAAACCATTCAGAAAGTCTATCAGTTTGCACAATAATTTATGTAGATCGTTGCTTATATGATAACCAGTTTTTCTTTTCAAGAAAATAGATTATTTAATAGCGAAAAAACGAATCTAGTTCATGAAGCGTTATCAAAAATTTATCAAAAAAGGCGTCAACGAGTCACTATCCAAAGTTCCATTTCATAGAAAGGCTCCAATCAAGCGTTTATCCATGTTAAGCAAAAAACTAATTCCAAAATCTAGTACTCACATTGCAGTTCATTTTGTAAATTCAAAGAAAAAAATCCCTGGATATAGTGTTCTACACAAACACGATCATGATGAAATTAACCTAATTCTATCTGAAAGAGGAAAAATAACGTATGAAATTCAATTAGAAGATGAGGTTTACAAAGTAACATCTCCGTCTACTGTATTCATTCCAAAGGGAGTAAGACACAAGGCCAGAGTAATTTCTGGAAAAGGAATTTTTGTGTGCATTATTCTCAAATAATTATCAGAATTGACAAAAATGCTAAAACGGGCACTTGAAGGTGTCCTAACAGACCAAGAAAGTGAAGAGTTATTTTCAGCTTTTGATCAGATTGGCGACATCATTGTAATTAGAATTCCAGATTCTTTACTTTCAAAGAAAAAAGTGATTGGAGAAACTCTGCTTAAAGAAGTGTCTACAGCAAAATCTGTTTTATATCAATCCTCAGATGTTACTGGTGATTTTAGAACAAGATCATTAGAATTGCTTGCAGGTGAAGATAAAACAGAAACAGAATACAAAGAGTTTGGATGTAGATTTTTTGTTGATGTTGAAAAGGTGTTTTTCTCACCAAGATTATCAACAGAACGCGAAAGAATTGCAGATATCATAAGAGATGGTGAGACAGTCATTAACATGTTTGGTGGGGTAGGCATGTTTTCAATTCTTGCTGCAAAGAACAAAAAATGTACCGTATACAACATTGACATTAATCCTGTAGCCTCACAATTGTGTGAAAAAAACATTTCACTTAACAAACTAGCTGGAGAGGTAATTTCCCTTAATGGGGATGCTGCTCAAATTGTAAATGATCAGTTAAAAGAAAAAGGTGATAGAACACTGATGTTACTTCCTGAAAGATCTGATGAGTTTTTAGAGTCTGCAATTCTTGCAACAAAAAATGGTGGAATAATTCATTATTACTCTCACATACATGCAGACAAAAAACAAGATGCACCTAAACTTTCAGAAGAGCATTATCTTAGAGTCACGAATGTAAAATCGGAAATACTTGGATCAAAAATTGTTAGAGCGATTGGTCCAAGATATTACCAAACAGTTGTTGATGTAAAAATTATAAAATAATTATTTTTCATCATCAAATGTAATTGAAGATGAAGTAGATTTTGTTGTTGCCATTGTATAGCCAATCCAAGCTATTACACCAAGTAATCCCCCAGTTATCATGAGAACAGATAATTGTAAAACAACACCACTCCACTCAGAAAGCATTAGAAGATACGCATAGGTAAAAAATGCACTAATACATAAAATGAAAATTGTCATTCCCATTCCTTTGCGCTTATCCATTGCGCTACAAGTTTGGTGTTAGTTATTTATCTTTTTGAACTATGTCTCAAATTCTATTGCCATAAGATAGGCGTCTTCGCCATCACGATAGTATGTTTTGAGCCTTTGTTTTATGATGACTTCCATATTTTCATACAATTTTACAGCATCGTTATTGCTACATCTAACTTCTAGATACATCTCATCACACTTCTTTATCTTTATACCGTTGATTGATTCTTCAACAAGAGCCTTACCGATTCCTTTGTTCCTATGCTCATCTAAAACTGCAATAGATACAACATGTCCTTTTTTGACAAATCCTAATTTTTTAAAATTTGAAAATCCATATTCTGTTTTGCACATGATGTAGCCAACAATTTTTCCTTTAATTTCGCCTACAAGGAAGGCCTCCGGAAGTTCTGCCATCAAACTCTCATAGAAATAATCAGAATAGTGCTCTGGCAGTGTTTTCAAGTTAATTTCCATTACTGGAATAAGATCACCTAATTCTGCTCGTCTAATTGCGCATTCTCCTATCTCTCTAAGAATTACTTGCATAAGAATAGGAAATAGCTATCAAATATTTAATTTTGAGCATGATTTTTGGAACAAAAATCATCCATTTTGAATTACTTTTTGACCGTAAAGTCAATTAATGGAAAAATTCATGCTCAAAGTAACTTTGAGTGAACCAACCCAAGAAGAGGTAATGTCAGTTGTTTCTTCTATTTTTGATGTAAGTGCTATGGGACGTACACTAGATAGTCTACACTTTAAGATTGGAGATGGTGAATTCAAATCAAAATTCGTTGATTTAGCACAAAAACTTGAAAGACGAGACCTTGTTTGCAAGCTAGAAGAACTAAAAGATGGCAGGTACATCATAGTAAGAAGGTTTCCTAAAAGGAAAAAAAGCAGGTGGAAATCTTCATCCTGGACTCCTAGAATTTTGTTTGTAATTGTTGTAGCCTTTGTTATGGTTGATGGTTATTACAGAACAGAAAATGCCAATGTAATTTTTGATATTGGTGATCCTTTAGAAATGGCAGGAATTTACACACTTGCACTTTTAGGAATTTTAGGAATTCATGAATCTGGACATCTTGTTGCTGCGAGATTCCACAAACTAAGAACAACTTGGCCATACTTTATTCCTGGACTACCTATTATTGGTATTCCAACATTTGGTGCATTCATTCAATCAAAAGGACTTACAATCAACAGAGAAATTTTGTATGATGTTGCAATTGCAGGTCCGATTGCAGGTTTGGTAATAGCTATTATTGTTTCAGTTTTTGCTGCATATACAGCTCCTGTAATTGATTCTGAAACAATTGAACAACTTCCAGAAGAGGTAAGACTAGTTGATTGGGGCCTAGGTGAACCACTTTTGATGACAGCAACTCTTGCAATATTTGGAAAAGGTGGTGATGGACAAGTAGTGTTAATGACACCGCTATTGTTTGCAGCTTGGGTTGGATTTTTGATCACGTTTTTGAATTTACTTCCTGCATGGCAGCTTGATGGTGGACACATGGCAAGAACACTGCTTAGTGAAAAATGGCACAGATATGCAACTTATGCAAGCATGGGAGTGCTTGTATTGCTAGGTTATTGGATGATGGCGATGCTAATCTTTTTTCTATCGTCTCGAAGTCCTGCTGCACAGCCACTTGATGATATTTCGCCACTTCCAAAGAATAGAAAATTGACGTATGTAATTATAATTGTGCTAGCAATTTTGTGTGCACCGTTACCTGCTGGTTTCTTATCTTAGCAGCAAGCGTGCACCATCAGAAATAACTTCAACCTTTTGTCTAACCCCTTGAGTTTTGAGAATGTAATCCATGGCGTGTTTTGTACTGTTTAGTGAGATCATGTTCAGCCTTTTTACATAAAGCTCAGGAAGAATTGAAACTAGAGCAATTTGAAATTTCTTTTGTATTTCTGTTAGAAACAAAATATCTTCCATTCCATCAATGTACTTTGTTGGATTTTTTAATCGCTCAACACCTAATCGTCCTTCAATGAATTGTTCAATTGCTTGAGAACCAATACCATTTTTGCATTCTGCAAGCAATATAGCTAAACCATCTTGTTTTATTGAACCACTACAATTCCACAAAGATGACAAGGATCTTGCAAGTGTGTCGTTGCTGGCATTCTTTCCAGTACTAATTACCATGGTTTTGTGTTCGCCAACATCTTTTGTGCCAAAACCTTCAAGTGTTTGAGAAAGTGAAACTGTGGAGGATGGATGGCCAACCGCTAAATCTACTATTCCTTTAGAGCTTGCAACTACCTCAATTCCTTGAATCTCAAAATTATTTGTGAATTTTTTTGCTTCCTCCATACTATCACCAACATGACCAGGTGATGGAAGATTTTCCTTTCGTTTAGCGTATGCAGCTAACATTCCATCTTTGCCAAATTTTTTTATTAATCTTGTAGCAATTGTTTCAAAACCAAAT
>DRGT01000011.1 GCA_011055585.1 Candidatus Nitrosopumilus sp.
CAACAATCGGCTTAATATCATCTATAGTATGATCTATCAAATCATTCAATACTTTTTTGTCAAAATCATTCAATGACATGATAATACTGGAATAGGCGAGAATATAACAGATAAGTTATGATTATTCCTTTTTTCTTTTTTTGAATAATAAGGACGCAAAGCGTCCCTGTTATTATTGTAGTAAAGAAAAAATTTGCACGATTTTCCTAACCCTTTTGAATTAAATAGTTGCACAAAAAACACCAATTGTGGACTATGATGTTGTCATAGCTGGTGGAAGTATTGCTGGCTTGCTTTGTGCTAGAGAAATAGCAAATAGTGGATACAGTGTGTTAGTTTTAGAAGAAGATTATGAGATAGGCACGCCTGAACATTGTGGTGGATTAGTAAGTACATCAGGATTAGAAGAGCTTGGAATAATTCCTCGTAGTAAGACATTTAATCATATGATAGAATCAGCAGAGGTTTTTGCACCAAATGGAAATAGTTTTACAATAAATTCCAAAAAACAAAAAGTTGCTGAAATTAATCGTAGAGAGTTAGACAAACAGATTGCTCATCAGGCTCAAAAAAATGGTGCAGACATCAAAGTCAGGACAAGTTTTCAAGAATTGACAAATGATGGAGTTAGAACGAGTGATGGAGAGAAAAAATGCAAAATTGTTGTTGATGCACGAGGAGTTTCTGCTTTAGTTAGCAAAGACAGAGATGGGATACTGTCTTCTGCACAATATGAAATCTATGCAGATTGGATAAAGAAAAGCAAAGTCGAAGTTTATTTTGATCAAGAAAAATATCCAGGTTTTTTTTCTTGGATTATACCATCGGGTGAAGGAACAGGAAAGGTAGGAGTTGCAGGAAGAGGAATAAATGCTGCAGATGCTTTAGAAAATTTTCTTTCTAAAAAAGGCAAGTATTCTACAATTCGAAAAATTTTTGCACCAATCTGGATAAAGGGTCCAATTGAAAAGTTTGTTTCAGATAGATTGGTAATTGTAGGAGATGCCGCAGGACAATCAAAACCAACTACGGCGGGAGGAATTTTTTCATGTGGAATGGCTGGAATCTTTGCAGGACAGGCAATAGCAAAGTTTCTAGAATCAGGAAACAAATACGATCTTGAAGAATATCAAAAAAACTGGAAGCAAATGTTTGGAAAAGAATTTGAAAAGCAATCATTTGCAAGAAAGTTACTTGAACGACTAGATAACCAAACAATTAACAAATTATTTGAATCAATCACGCCAGAAATTGTTAAAGACATTTCAGAAAAAGATGATTTTGATTTTCATACAAGTTCAATTATAAAACTACTTGGAATGAAAGGATCAATAAAAACTGCTCAAACAATAATTGGTGGAGAAATAAAAAAACTATTTTCCTAATATGCCTATAATTTTGTAAGTAAGGTATAAATGCCCTCTGAAAAGAATCGTGATTAATGTCTTCTACTATTTCACTTCCAGTATGTAGTTGCTGTCATAGACATATCATGCCTAATGATAAATGTGTAAAGTTTGACTGTCCAAGTTGTGGTTCAGTTTTGATTTGGAGATGTCAAAGTTGCAGAGAAGCAGCTAGAACCTACACATGTAAGTCGTGTAACTTTTCAGGACCTTAGAAATGGCGCAGCTATTACTAATTGTCAAAATTCTTCCCACTGGAACCGAAGTTGATTTGGATCAGTTAGCAGAGAAGATTAAAGGCGCACTCAAAGATGGAATTGCTTTAAGAAATTATGTTAAAGAGCCATTAGCTTTTGGTCTATACTTTATCAAAGGAGAATTCGTTTTAGATGATAAGGAAGGACAAATGGATTCTCTGGAGAGTTCGGTCAGGTCCGTTGAGGGCGTAAGTGAACTAGAAGTTTTGAACATGAGTAGAATGTCAGTGGATGTAAAGTAGGTGGTGCTATGGCACACAAAGACGAGCCCTTACAAATGCGAATAGGAGAAACAAAACAAAGAGACATTGGAAAAAAGCGTGCAAGAATTGGTCCAGACGCTATGGATTTTCTTAAAGTAACACCAGGAGATGTTATTGAGATTTCTGGTTCAAAATCAAGTTGTGCTGTTGTTTGGCCAGTAGATGAGGATGAAAAACATCCAGATGTAGTTAGAATAGATGGTCAGACCAGAAAAAATATTGGTGCAGCACTAAATGACTTTGTAAAAATAAAAAAAGTAGCTACCAAAGTTGCAAAAACAGTTGTTTTAATGCCAGTTAATGATTCAGTAACTGTAGATAAAGAGTTTACTGATTTTGTAAAAAACAGATTGAAAGGACTTCCACTTTCACACGGAGATGAAATCTCTGTGATGATTCTTGGAAACTCTATGGACTTTAAAATAAACAAAATTTCTCCAAAAAATGTTGTAAAGATTGACCGTTCTACAAATCTCAGCATTCTAAGTGAAACCTCAATTGATAAGAAAATCAGAGTTACATACGAAGAAGTTGGTGGTCTCACAACTCAGATCAAGGCTATGAGAGAAATAGTAGAGCTTCCATTACGTCATCCTGAGCTTTTCATTAGATTAGGAGTTGAAGCTCACAGTGGTATATTACTATATGGACCACCAGGTTGTGGTAAAACTTTGATTGCAAAAGTTCTTGCAAGTGAATCAGAGGCAAACATGTATTCCATTAATGGTCCAGAAATTATGAACAAGTATTATGGTGAAACAGAAGCTAGATTACGAGATATTTTCAAAGAAGCAAAAGATAATTCTCCAAGTATAATTTTCATTGATGAAATTGACGCAATTGCTCCAAAAAGAGAAGAAGCTTATGGTGATGTTGAGAAAAGAGTTGTTGCACAATTACTTGCATTAATGGATGGATTAACAGAAAGAGGAAATGTAATTGTTTTAGGTGCAACAAACCGTCCTGACAGCCTTGATCCTGCACTAAGAAGACCTGGAAGATTCGATAGAGAAGTAGAAATTACAGTACCAAATGAAGATGGAAGATTAGAAATTCTTTTGATTCACACTCGTGGAATGCCAATTGATGAAGGAATAGATCTTAAGGAACTTTCTTCAGACTTGCACGGATACACTGGTGCAGACATGAAATCATTGTGTCGTGAAGCAGCAATGAAATCAATTAGGCGATATCTACCAGAAATTGATCTTGAAAGTGAAAAAATTCCATCAGAAGTGTTGCAAACAATGGAAATCAAGTTAATTGACTTCTATGATGCAATGCATGAAGTTGTTCCAACTGCGATGAGAGAGTTTTATGTTGAACGACCAAAGGTTTGGTGGCAAGATGTAGGCGGCTTAGATGAAATAAAGAAAACACTAAACGATAATCTAATTCTTGCAATGCATGATCCTGCTAAATTTAGCAAAATGGGAATTAAACCACCAAAGGGTGCGCTCATCTATGGTCCTCCAGGTTGTGGAAAAACTCTACTCGCAAGAGCACTTGCAACTGAAAGTGGGGCAAACATGATTCTTGTTAGAGGTCCAGAAATTCTTTCAAAGTGGGTGGGCGAATCAGAAAAAGCTGTAAGAGAAATTTTTAGAAAAGCAAAGGCATCTTCGCCATGTATTGTTATTTTTGATGAATTAGATTCACTTGCAAGATTCAAATCATCAGAAGAAGGAGGTGTCGGGGAAACAATTCTTAGTCAGTTGCTAACTGAGATGGAAGAAGGTGTTTCATCAAGAGTTGTCGTTATTGGAATTACAAACAGACCAGATTTGCTTGACAACTCAATACTTAGAACAGGCAGACTGGATTTGGTTCTTTTTGTTTCTCCTCCTGATGAAAAAGGAAGATTAGAAATCATTAAGATTCTAACAACAAAAATGCCATTATCTAGTGATGTAAAATTACAAGAAATTGCTGTATCTACACAAAACTATACAGGGGCAGATTTAGCTGCACTTTGCAGAGAAGCTGCAGTAAATGCAATGCAAAATAATTCAAATAAAATTACAAGTTCAGACTTTGCAGCAGGATTAAAGAAAGTAAAACCATCCATTACAAAAGAAGTAGATCAGTGGTACAACACTGTAAAAGAAAGTATATCTAACGTTGTACCAAAGTCAATTGATAAGACGTTTTACGGATAAAAATGACTATACCTCTCAAAAATTCAGTATTTGATAAGATAAAGGAGAATGGATCTCTTACCGATTCTGAGCTTTCAAAAGCCTTGATTAAAGATGGATTTGTGATTGCTGAAGACAGATTCAACAAATTACTACTTGATTTAGAAATTATGGGCCTAATCAAAGTTGGATGGCTTACAAAAGACAAACGTCGAATTGAGGTTGTAATACAAAAAGAAGAAGAAGACGAAGTTGATGCACAAAATAGAGAAATGATGGAAAAAGATTACGAGGCTAGTTTTCCAGGTGCAGAAAACGGTAAAATTTAGAATCTAAAGTGAAAAGCGGCATCTAAAGCAATTGCAACAAAAATTATTGTTAGATATGGCGCTGTGACTTTGTATGCTTTCCATGCAAAATCTGATGTTGGATTCTTGGTAAGTTTGTAATGATATACAAGCATCAATCCTCCAGAAACTGCTGCTATGATTGTGTAAACAATTCCCAGACCAAAAGCATACAGCATCAATGAATATGGAAGTAAGATTATTGTGTTTGCTAAAATGTATTTTGATGTTTTTTGCATTCCAATTACAACAGGCAACATTGGAACTTCAGCTTGTTTGTAATCGTCTTTCAGCTTCATTGCAAGACACCAAAAGTGAGATGGAGTCCAAACAAAGACTAAAAATCCAACCAAAAATCCTAAAATGTCCATAGAGCCTGTAGCAGCAGCCCAACCTGCCATTGATGCTGCGCTTCCTGCAAATCCACCAATAACAATATTTGATGAGTTGAGTCGTTTAAGCCAGACAGTGTATACTATAACATAAAAGAAAATTCCTAGTGCAATGAAAAATGATGTAATAGGATTTAGTGTAAAGTATGCATAGATAACAGATGCACAGCTAACAGAAAGACCATAAGCAAATGCATGACTTGCCTTTATTCTTCCAGAAGGTATTGGTCTTGTACTGGTTCTTTTCATTCTTAGGTCGATGTCTCGATCATAATAGTGGTTTAGTGCACTAGAGCCAGCCGATGCGAGGGTACCTGCAATTATGATGTGCACCAGCCCCATATTGTCAAGTTCTGGTCCAACAAGTTTACTTGCAGCATACATCGATGTAACTGCCGTTATTACCAAAAGTATGATAATGCGGGGTTTTGATATTTCAAAAATCTCTTTTAATCCCAATCTTCTTTTAGCTTTTTCTATGGGGATTTAATTTCTTCGACTTTGCTGATCCTTGTTCTTACAAAAGAATTAAGTATCTCACAGAGACGAGCTACTACGAATGAGTAATTGGGACCTCATGATGCCGGGAATGGGGCTTACGGCCATAGGATTAGCAGGTGTTATTCTATCATATTCAGGAATTGCACACACATTCATTGATGGAATGCATGCACTTACTGGACTTACGATGTTTTTTGGGCTGATTTTCTTGTCAGCTGGAATTTTAGAAGGAGGTGTTTCTACTAGCAATAAAGCCAAAGCAACTACTTTGGTAATTTTATCAATTGTATTATCATTTGGAGTGTATGCATTGTTCCAAAACACTATCAGTACGTTACCAACATTTGCAGGCCTTATGATGATTATTGTAATTCCATCAATTGTAATTGCTTATGTTGCAAAAAAGATGCCACAGTATGTAAAAGTTATTGTAGGATTTTTCATTTTGGCGGCAGCAGCTGGAATTGTTTCATTTGTAGCATTTGGAGTTTATGGACCATCACCATATCTATTACCAGAAGAGGTTATAGAAGAGGTAGAAGTTGTAGGAGAAATACCAGCTGGTGCACAAATACATTCTGTTTCAATTTTAGAAGGCTCTGCTGAGCAAGGAAATCTTGATTATGATCCTGATGAAAGTCATGTTCAACAAGGATATATTGTAGAGTGGACAAATAATGATTCATTTGCCCACACAGTTACAAGTTCTCTAGACTTTGGTGAAACATTTGATTCTGGATTGTTGAGTTCGGGTGAAAAATTCCTTTTAGATACAACTGATCTTTCACTTGGAGAATATGAATACATGTGCATTGTACACCCATGGATGATTGCTTATCTTGTTGTTGAAGAGTTAAGAGAAGTACAAATCACTGTAGTTTCAATTCCTCAAGGTGCTGGCTTTCAACAACCTGGTCAAATATACTATGACTCTAACTTGGTTACAGTGGCTATTGGAAATACAGTTTCATGGGTTAATGATGATGAACAGGTACATACTGTGACATCTGGAACACCAACAGGAGGACCTGATGGATTATTTGATTCGGGAATGATCTCTTCAGGTGGTTCATTTCATCAAACATATGACACTGTAGGAACATTTGATTACTACTGTATAGTACATCCGTGGATGCAAGGCACTGTAATAGCAGAATAATTTTGGAAAAATCAATTGTTATTTCAAAATCTCAAAAAGAGCTTTTGTTAAATCATGCTTCAAAATGGAATCCAAACGAATCGTGTGCTATTTTGTTTGGTCGTGTTGAAAATGAAAAAAGTATAGTAAAAGATGTATTTCTGGCCGAAAATATTGATGAATCTACAGTAAATTTTACCATTTCAAATGAGGAACTAATCAAAGCATACAAAATTGCTGAGGAAAAAAATCTAGATGTTGTTGGAATCTTTCATTCTCATCCAAACTCAGATGCATTTCCTTCAAGTACAGATAAGAAATTCATGTATACAAATCCAGTGGTGTGGGTCATTTCATCTGGAGGATCAAATGAGCTAAAAGCATTTTTGTTAGAACCAGAGATAGTAGAAATTCCAATTGTTATTTCTTGAGTTGAAAAGTAGCTTCTAAACCATCTGAAATTTTTTTTAGAACTGATTTTTCGGGTTTTAAAATTTTTCCAATCACATTAACAGGGGAATAAGGTTTGATTTCATCTTTTTCCCCAATTGGTGTTGGACCATAAAACAAACAGATTGCTTTTCCTGATGGCCAATAAGCTACATCGTTTAATTCAACAAGTGGTTTTGCATTTTCTTCTTTTTCTTTGATCGGCGATTCATCTGTGTAGATTTCTTCTCCCCATAGA
>DRGT01000012.1 GCA_011055585.1 Candidatus Nitrosopumilus sp.
TAGAAGACAAATTATTACAAGCACCTGCAATATCAGGGCAACCAGAAGTTGAGGAATTTCCTATAACTGATACTGAAACAGACATAACTAAAACTCCTGCTGTTTTCTCTTCTCAACAAGGTGCTGATATTGTTGACCGAGCAAAGATAACGGAAGACAGAATTGCACCACCACCTGTAGAGAAAACTCCTGAAGAAATACGACTTGAAGCAGAAACTCTAAGAGAAGAAGAGAAAAGAGAAGTTATACCTTTGACTTTGATAAACCCTGAAACTGGACAAGAATCCACTTTTGGAGACCCTGAAATAAATATACGAAACATACAAAGATTTATAGATAGAGGTTTCGAAGTAGTTGAAGGCGAATTGCCAGCAAGAGTTGTATTAAGAGATGAAGCACCTGAAGTAATCAAAGCCAACCAAGAGCTAGAGGATGCTAAAAATGAAGTAGCTACTCTCACAGAGAAACTAACAAGTTTTGATGTATCACAAGACCCTGCATTAAAACAACAAATAGCTAATATCACATCTCTGTATGATACTCGCATCACTCAAATGGAGAGAGTAAACGAAAGTAGAGCTGCCTCGCTAGCACAAACTGGCATTCGTTTAGGAGGTCGTTTCACTGAAAATATCTTTGGAGGGATAATAACTGAAGAAGAACGACAAGGTATAACTAGAGTTGGAGAACTAGAAACTTTAAAACAAAACTCAATAATTAATGCGAAAAGCGCATTCAGAACCCAAAAATGGAATGAATATGTAGACCAAATTAACATAGCTGAAAGGGCTTTGGATAGACAACAAGATGAATTAACAAAATTAAATGATATTGCGATTGAACAGAATAAAGAAATAGAAAAAAGGCAAAGATTGATTGGTGCAGATAGAATTGTATCTGAGGCACTAACCGCAGGATTTGATGATATAAGTGAGATATTTAGAATTGTTGATGCTGCTGGATTGGATATAACTTCAGAAGAACTTGTTGACTCTTTCTCAAATCTAACAGAACAATTAGATAAAGAATTTGGTACGGGAGGAGTTGGTCAATTCCGACAAGCTAAAGCAGAAGGTCTTATTTCAGAAGATATGGGATACTTTGAATTTTTGGCAAGTGAGGCTGCTGCTAAAAAATTAGTTAGTGGAACAGGTCCTAGAAGTGTAAATGATTTAACAGGATTTGAAAGACTTGCTGCTGCCAATTTATCTGTTGAAATATTTGGCAAGAGAGCTGGAACAAAACCTGAGAATAGAGAACTTATTGAAAACTTAATGGCAGGGGGAATGGAAATTGATGATATACAAGATGAATTGAGATTTACTTTCCAATCAAAAGGATTTACTGGAGCTATTAGAACGGCTGCTGAAAATATTGCAATTAACCTTTCTACACAAAAAGGTGAGGTATTTACAAATGCACTTGATAGACATGTAGAAAATGAAGATTTTGACCAAGCAAAAGAAACCATTATAAGAGGAGTAGAAGCATCTTTAGATTCTGCTCAAGCTAAGGTCTTTGCTGGCAACAGGAGAGCAGTAGAACTTTTAGATGAAATTGCTGAGGATTTAAAAGAATATGAATTATTGGGAGGTAATACTGGTATCTTTAGAGGGAATTTAGAAAAACTTGCTAACCGTATTGGAACTATTAAAGACCCAGCTTTGGCAGAAATAGGAAATAAAATTGCTATTGCTATCCAACGATACAGACATGATGTGTCAGGAGCAGCATTTACAGAATCAGAGGCAGTTGAATATAGAAGTGTATTTCCAGGTATAAATAAAATAGGAACTTTAAATACTGCTCTAATAAATTCAGCTAGAGAAGTAATGAGGGGTGATGTGGATTCAATTTTAAGACATGCTATGGGTTCTTCTGCTTACGAGGAAATATTTGAAGGAGAATCAGAGACCTCTCCAACAGAAGGATTGATGAAAGAGGGGGATGAGATTCAATCTGAAACTGATGAAGATATTGATGCTTACCTTAATACTTTAAAATACTAATATGTCATTTTTATCAAAACAAGAAGTATCTAAAATAATAAATGAAGCACCTGAAGGAATGGAAGCAAAGGATGTTATTCGTGGGCTAAGAAGACGAGGCAATACTCTTGAGGGATTTGCTTCACCAACTAAAAAACAAACCCCTATAGTGGGGCTTGTTAAAGGTGCTGCACAGGGATTAGGAACTACATTACAAAACATAGGACAAGCAACATTGGCTGCCCCCGCACTTATCCCAGGAGGAAAGAAATTTAGTGAAAGACTTGGTGAAATAAGAAAAAAAACAGGACTTGCCACTGAAACTCTAACTCCTGAAACTGCTGCTGAAAGAATTGGATTTGGGGCGGAACAGTTTGCAGAATTTCTTGCACCACTTGGAACAGGGGTAAAAGCTGCTAAACTGGTAGGTGGTGCATCCCGTGCAAGTAGATTAGGAAAGTTTGGTGTACGAACATTAGCTGAATCTGGAGAGTTTGCTGTTAAAACAGCAGCTCAGACAGGAGATTATGACAGCTCCGCACAAGCATTCTTACTTGGATTGGCAATTAATGGTGTTCTTGGACCAGCAAAAGTAATAGGAAAAGCAGCTACTTCTATTTTGCCTGAGAGGTTAATGTCAACAATTTTTAAAACTTCAATAGATGATTTAACACAAGCATACAGAACAACAGCTAGAGGCAAAGAATTAAATCCAACTTTAGCTAGAGAAGTTCTTGATAGGGGATTAAAAGGAAGTTCACAAAATATGGCTGTGTTCTCTATTAAGAAAATAGATGATTTGGAAAGACAAGTACAAAATGTTTTGAAAGAATCAGGTGATGATTTAATGAGTGTCCCAAATAAAAAATCATACATACAATTTTTGCAAAATGATGTTATAGATAAATTCAAAGTTGGTTTCTTTAGGGGTAAAGCTAGAATAGCAAGAGCTTTATTAAAAGAAGTGAATGAAGCTCCCCCACAACAAATGACAAAAATCACAGCTTTAAGATTGAGAAGATTTATTGATGATATGAGGTCTACAAGTTCTTTTAAATTAGACCAAGACCTTAATAAAAAACAAGACCAATTTAAAAGTGCTGCTGACTTTTTACGAAGAAAATTAGCTAAAGACCCTCGTATTGCAACACTAATGAATGAAGAAAGAGTTTACATTGAAGCATTTGAAAATATAGTAGATAAAGCTCATAAAACAGCCAACAAACAAGTTATTGGACTTATTGATGTCTTGGCTGGTGGAGGTGGTGTAGCTTCAGGAAGTGTTTTAGGTGGCGTTGGAGCAGCAGTAGCAATTAGAGGATTCCAACAACCATTTACATTGACAAATTTAGCAGCATTCTTAGATGCCACTGGAAAATTTGCAGGTAAAACACCACAAGCAATTAGAGATGCTATGAGAGCAGCATCAGTTAAAGGAATTTTAGAAACAACTGATTAAGGTTGATTTGTAGGCAATAAAACAGCAACAACACCCAAGATAATAACCACAAATAAGACTTCAAACATACCCAAATAATACCACAAATATGACATCTTTAAAAGAAGCCCTAAAAAAAAGAAAGAGAAAAAATAATTCTATCGTTTCTTTTGAGGATGTTGAAGCTATTGTAGAGAAATTCACCAAATTAAGAGTTAA
>DRGT01000013.1 GCA_011055585.1 Candidatus Nitrosopumilus sp.
ATCCTATGAAATGTGCTGATTGCGGCAAAGACTCAGAGGTACCTTTTGAACCAAAACCAGACAGGCCAGTGTATTGTAGAGAATGTTTTCCAAAACATCGCTCTGGCGGTCAAAGATTTTAAGCTAAATTTGTTTAAACTAATTTAATTCAATAAGCTTATTTTCCTTTTTTTTTAAAATTAACATTTGATACGAACTGTTAACAATAAAATGTAGTTAGATACCTGTATCGGTATGGTCAGTCAACCAATATGGATAGGAATTGCTATTGGTGTATTTTTTGTAGGAATTGGTATAAGTTATTCTATTTTTGCAAGTACCTCTGATCCGAACACAATGAAATTTCAAAACCAAGAACTCTTTGATCAAATGATGTCTCAAAATCCCAAGATGATGGCAAATTGGATAGAAACGATGATGCAAGATGCACAGTTCCATGATAAGGCGATGGACTACATGGCGAAAAATCCAGAACAGATGAACCAATGGATGGTACAGGATCCAAAACACGTCGAAGAGATGTCTGTTGCCATGAGAGAAAATCATGATTTCATGATGGAAATGATGTCAGTTATGATGAATGATCCAGCTCTAAGATTACAAATGCTAGGTCACATGACCGAAAATCCTGAATCCATGGAACAAATGAAAAAGATGATGGGACAAAACATGATGGGTTCAGAAATGATGAGTGGATCAATGATGGAATCAGGAATGATGGAAGGAGATGAGGCTAAGATACGTGAATTAATTTCCGAGTATCAAATTGCGTTAAATAATGAAGAAATTGAAAAAATTTCTACGTTATATTCAGAACAAGCAATTTTCATGCCACCTGATGTTCCAGCAATAAAGGGAGTTGAAGAAGTTGTTCTCACCTATGAATATCTATTTAGTCAGTTTGATTTTGAACTGGAATTTGATATTAAACAAGTTGTAATATCAGAAAACTTTGCATACGTGCTTTCAAACTCTGAAGGAACAATAACTTTAGAGAGTAATGAAACTGAAGAGACTTCAAAGAACCAAGAGATTTTCATTTTAATAAAAGAGGGAGACGATTGGAAAATCTCAAGATATATGTTTAATTCGTGGAGTTAAAACTCAAAGTGACATTTTGATATGAAAGAAATGAATGAAACCGAAATCATAGATTTTTTAATGAAAGGAACACGAACAGGCAAACTTGCCACAGTACGAGAAGATGGTCACCCTCATGTGGCACCAATATGGTTTGTATGGAATGAAGGGAAAATCATTTTTTGTACTGGGGATAGTTCAGTTAAGGCAAAAAACATCAGGCATAATCCACAAGTTAGTATCTGCGTTGATGATGAATCACCTCCATACGCTTTTGTAATAATTCAAGGAACTGCAAAGCTATTTGATAAACATAAAGACCTTCTAAAATGGAACACAATACTCGGTGGTCGATATATGGGAGAGAAATTAGCTGAAGTCTACGGAAAACGCAACGCTGTTGAGGGATCATTGTTGGTTGAGGTTACACCAACTAAAATGATTAGTGAAAAGGATGTTACTGGTTGGTAAGCGTTATTATTAGAATGGTAAGTACAATTCTATTTAATCAAACCTGATTGAAATTAACATTTGATACGAACTGTTAAGTGTTCAAAGTTTAGCTGATTTTTTCTCTTAATCCAAAACTTGAGAATCTATTAAGAATTTCTGTTTCTGCCACTTCTTCTGTATAGACTTGTTTTAAAAATTTTGAGAATGTATCATAGTCAGATAATATTTCTGCCATGGATTTCATAGTAGTATTGGATACGTGTGAAAGAATAGCATGTGTTGCAATATATCCAAATTCTTCTTCCATAGCTTTTAGAATTAAACTATCACTTGTATTTTGAGAATGTTCATTCGACTCATTAGGTTTAGAAATTCCCTGAATTGCCATACTTTAATGAGCTATTTTTTTTATTATAACATCCAGCCTGTCTTGGCATGTTACACGCAGCAATCCTTGACTATTGAAAAGTATGAATTGATTCACATTTGATACGAACTGCTTAATCCTGAAAATTCTTAATTCTTAGTTTAGGCTAGAAAATTCATTGTATTCTTAAGCCTGGAAAACGATGACAAGCAAAAACAATACTGTAAAAAAATCCTATTTTCCAATTTGGAACCATTAGATCAATAAAAGTTCCATCTTTCTTAATATCAAATATGTTCATAGAATCGTAGAGATTAAAAAAATGGAAAACATGTATTTAGAGTCTGCTAGAAAAAAAGCAATATCATTTGTAAATTTCAAAGACGGTTTTGAAGAAACTTCAAATCAGAAAATGACCATAGCGAATCAAACATTACAATCAGAATATTATTTAATAAACCATGTAAGATTACAGGCTTTAACAAGAAGAGACTTTAATATTAAATGAGATAATCAGAAAATGAATAATCCTTTAGGAATAAAAATTCTTAATTCTTAGTCTAATACAGAAAATTCCTAGATTAATAGTTACGTAAGTCGTATCTGTACTTATTGTGATAAACCTGAAAAACGTGTTTGTTATTTTTAATCTAGTTTCTGACTTTAATCAGCCCAACCATTAATTCCATATTTTTCGATGACGCCTTTTAGATCAGTTTCAGTGATTTCTGCAAGTCTCGTACCTGAGATCATAATAGAATCACTATTTTGATGTTTTAATCCAAAAACATGTCCTAGTTCATGCTTTGTTACCTTACCTAACAAATCTAAAGGGACATCTGCAAACTCATATGGAACTGGTCTTGCTCTGTTATCTTTTCCTACTTCATATTGATGTGCAGACTCGTCATAATATTGCGTCGTATAAACTTCAACTATGGCCTTATGACCTCCAACTACGGCCTTATCTTTTTCAAACTCCACTTTGCCTTGAGCTTTCATAGATCTATCCTTTTCAGTTTCTGGTTTTGCCAAAAAATGGATTTCTGCATTACATTTGTAAATATCAGTTGGGTTTATGATTAGTACCATATTCCAATTAGTTGTATCATTGGTGTATGACTGTAATTGATTTTTCCAATCTAAAATACTGTTGGTGCCGACCTTCAATGATTTTTCATTTTCACCAAATAAACAGAATTGTGGTGTTTCATGAAATAGAACTCTTTTTTTGATTGCCTTTATTTCAGCTTGTGCATCTTGAATTGGGATTATAGAAAT
>DRGT01000014.1 GCA_011055585.1 Candidatus Nitrosopumilus sp.
CCATTAAATTTTCCATTATAAAGATCTGAAAGAGTACTAGCTCCTTCTGCATTAATGACAGCTATTCTTGGAATTTTTTTAATCCATCCCCAATCATATAATTCCATTAATGCTTTTCCACAACTTGAAGTATTTCCTAATGCTCCCCCAGGATATACAATCCAATCAGGTGCATTCCAATTCAGATATTCTAATGAACGATATGGAATTGTTTTTTGACCTTCAATTCTAAATGGGTTTATAGAATTTACAGTATAACCATTAGATTGTTTTGCCTCATTAAGTGACATTGTAAACGCATCATCAAAATTTCCATCTACTTCAAGAATTTGTGCGCCAAATTGATATGCTTGGCTTAATTTGCCCGGAGCAATTTGTCCAGATGGAATATAGACATCACACTCTATTCCTTCGTTTGCAGCATACATTCCAGCTGACGCAGATGTATTTCCAGTTGATGCGCAAACAATTCTTTTAGCATCAACAAGTTTGGCATGAGTTATAGCAGCAGCCATACCATTATCTTTGAATGATCCACTAGGATTGTATCCTTCTGGTTGTAACCATAAACCATCTGGAGAAATCTGAATAAAATCCGCAACTTTAGACATGTGATATGGTTTTGATTGCCTTCCTTCTGCCCCATCTAAAGAAACTAATGATTTAGCACACTCTTCAAAACTCTCTGTATCGATTTGACAAAAATTTAGTAATTCTCTAAATCTCCAAACTCCACTTTCATTAAAAATATTCCCTTCCGGATTTCTCCTACTGAGAAATTTTTCTTTTAATGATTCTGAAGGCTTTTCTTTGTATTTTACATCAAGTAAATGTCCATTTTCACACTCTACTCTAGTAGTTGAAATTTGATACTCTAAACCACATTCCACGTCAATGCATTTTAGATACGCATTTTCTTGCAATGTCAGTTAGGACTCTGTGTAGTAATTTAAAGTTAAAAGTGAATTCTAAAACTTGGCAAATTGGATAAATTTTATTTTTTGTATACTAAACTTTTAGATTGGATATGATTCCCTAAAACATTCATGATAACAATTGATGACTATCTTCAAGGGATCTTAAAGCAGATTCTAGAATCTTATAGACATCTTTTAGATCTAAAAAACAAGCCTGGAGATTTAGAAATAATAAAAACTGAAATTTTAAGAATAAATGGATTTTTTAAAGTAATTATTAAAAAAATAGAATCATCACAAATTCAGTCAGATACTTATGTAAAATTATTAAAACAAACAAAACGTTTTCTTTCCAATTATGAGTTTGATAGAGAAATTGAAACAATGTCGACTTTGTATTCAGATGATCCTAATAGATTGAAAAACATTCGTTTGAAAATTATAGAATCATTACAAAACAACGAATTAATGGAAACTATAGAAACTATTTGCAACTTAAAGAATTAATTATATTATGAAATCGGAAAAAAAATGTGTTTTATGTGGGTGTATGGATCATAGATTAATTGGTTGTACGAAACATTTGTCAAAAAAATGTAATTGCTACAAAAATCAAGATTGATTTATTTTTTAGATTATTCTTTTTTTGTTTTTGGGCCAGATCTTAAATGAAAATTTAGACAGCATTTACATTCATTCTTTACGCATTCATCTTCAGAATAATGTCCACAAATTCCACATTCGCATCCACTCATAACTTACCTTACAATTTACAAAATATAACTAATAACCACATTTTTTCTGATTTTATGCTCAAAACAGATTGTTACTTTTTAGATTTTTTTGATTTTGAAGGTTTTTTTGTTTTTTGCTGAAGCTCATTTTTTATCTCAGCTTCTTTATTTTCAACAACTTTGATGATTTCCTGTATTAATCCGTCCAAATCACTGTCGGAGGCACTTGGTTCTACTGCTTCTGCTATTTCATTAATTGTAGATGATATTTCTGCACTCACTTCCTCAAAACTCTCAGGATCTTCATATGCTGTCGCATAGAGATTTTTTAAATTATTTACCTGATTGGATACTTGATCTGTTAATGTCAGCCTAAATGAAGTGCCATTAACTTCAATCTCCTTTGAACTCATAGCTAATTTTCGAATTTATATCTCTTAAAAGTTTTTTGTTGTGCTTTAATCCAAAACTAATTCTAAAAAAATGGCGTGGTTAGAAGGTAATATACTCTAGAGCTATTGCCCCACTGATTAATGATATGTGACGTGAGCTAATAACATAACCATTTTTTACATCACTAACTGGCACCCACCGATTTGTCGATGTATAGTGTCTTTTTTCTACCAGCTCTTTCTCTATTGCTTCAATGTCAAACTCTCCTTCTTCAACTTGTTGAGATTCCAGATGCTTTACAGTAACAATAATTTTGTTTACCTTTACTCTATCTCCAAGCTTCCATTTACTTGGAGGATGTTCATCTGATACATCTGAAATTTTTATTTTCATTTCTTTCTTTCCAAATATATCTCGGCTAATCAAAATATGTTCATCAATAAAATCTTCAAAATTAGTTGTTGGACCAGATTTTGACTCGTATTCTGATTCTGGATGTAAAAGAGATTTTATTACCTTATCTTGAAAATTGTCGTCTTTCTCAGGCTCTGGAGTCATACTCTTGATTGTTCTTGATTACTAAAAAATGATTTGAAATTATGATTTTGAAAAAATCTGATATCTTGAATTAAAAGGCATAGAATAATCTTCAAGGGAGATTTTACTACGTTTTCTATTCTCTAAGGAGAAGGTATCTCCCTCATAGGTACAAACACAATCAGTAATTTTCAGTGATTCATTCCAAACTTTGAAAAATTCCCTTAATTCTCTATTTTCATATTTCCCTGGACCTACCCATTTTTTTGATAAAAACTTTATTGCAAAAATTACTTTTCTTGTTTTATATAGTTCAAAAGTATCAATCCATTTTAGACATCTTGAAATTTGATCAGAAGGTACTGGAAGATAGTCCGTCGTGCCAGATTTTGCTTCTATAGTAAATATTGCACTATTTTTATTACTAACAGCTAAAACATCTGGCAATCCCGTACTCGGAGAACCTAGCCGAAACGCTTTCCATTGTTCTACTGCATTGAATCTTTTGACTATGGTATCCTCCCAATGATACCCTCTATGCCTTCTAGTTCTAGCAGTTTTTTTATGTTTTTTCGTAAGCTCTAGTTCATTTTTTTTATTCAGAACATCTGATTTTGTTAAAATTGTAATTGATTTAGAGTTTGAAGGTTTTTTCAACAACATTTTTTTAATGTTTTATGATTAGTAAGGCAGGTAATTACATAATTACTCAACATAATCTCATTACAAAGCTATAATTTCCATTCTTAATACAACATTTTTCTAATTTAACTTTTGAGCCAATCTCAGGTTTTGTTGAATTCAAAATTAATGTGCCCATAATTCTTATTCCTCCATCAATCTCAGCAATGCAGAAATTTTCATCATTTTTTTTAGTAAATTCTATTATTTGTCCATCATACGATGCTTCTTTCCAATCAAGCTCTCCAAAACATATATTGCAATAATCGCTAGGCGGCCAAGTAACTTTGTTGCATTTTGGGCATTTACCTACAATAAAAACGCCTTTTTTTAATTCAGATTCAAATTTCATGATTTTAACAACAATACCGTAGATGATGTTGCCGCAGCTGACATGTTGTGAACTAGTCCTATATCTGCATTAGAAATTTGTCTTTTACCGGCTTTACCTTGAATTTGTTGAACAATTTCAATTGTTTGTGCAACACCTGTAGCACTAAGTGGATGACCTGCTCCAATCAACCCACCTCTTGGATTTATTTTTCGGTCATCTGTATCATACATTTTTTTTGAAAATTGTAATCCCTTTCCCTTTTCTACAAATCCAAGATCTTCGAGAATTATTGGCTCACAAACAGAAAACGCATCATGAATCTCAGCTACATGCACATCAGTAGGTTGAATCTTTGCATTTTCAAATGCCAGCCTTGCTGCTTCTTTAGTGGAAATCATATCAGTAAAACTTGGATTCTTTGTAAAACTGGCTGATGTGGTTTTTTGTCCAATTCCTTCAATCCAAACAGGAATATCTGTGACATTTTTTGCAAAATTTTCTGAAGCAAGTAACACCGCTGAACTTCCAGTACAAGGTCTAGAACAATCCAAAATTTTTAGTTCATCAGTGAGTTTTTTTGATTGTAGAACCTCCTCTACTGTGTATGTTTTGTTAGAATATGCATTTGGATTATCTTTTGCATTTTTATGATTTTTTACTGAAATAATAGATAAATCCTCATCTGTTACTCCAAACTTTCTTTTGTATGCTTTTGTAAATATTGATGCCCAGAAAATTGGATGTTTGTATTCTCCTCTTGAATTATCCCATTCCAAAATTTGTCCTGGACTATCATATCTCTCAGCTCCTACAACTAGTGCTACGTTAGCTAACCCAGATGCGATATAAGAATACGCTGAAACAATTGCATTTGTTCCTGAACTACACAGATTTTCAACCGTGTGCGAAATCTTTGGTTTTATTCCTGAAAGCTCTGAAAGGATTGGAGCTAAATATTTCTCATTTTCATTAGTGGCAACTAGAACAACATCAATATCGTTTTTTGACAAGTTTTGATTTTGATCAAAAAGTGATTTTGTAGAAGATAATAAACATGATTCTATAGATATGTCATCGTGTGAAAATTTTGTATTACCAAAATTTGTTATTGCGACTTTATTCATTCTGTCACCTCGGAAAATGTAGAAATAAGAAGAGAAAATGATTCTTTGACATCGTCAATTGGATTAAACTGAAGTATGGGTAAGTCCAACCCCGTATCTTTGAATTTTTTTAATTTTGTAAGACATTCTTGTGGATTGCCACATATGGTAAGTGATTCTATCATCGAATCAGAAACAAATTCATGAACGTGTCCTAAGCCAGATTTTTCAAATTCTTGAAAAATTTCTTCGGTTTCATTTTGAAATCCATTTTTAGCTAGAAAATTTCTGTAAATTTCACCTACTGAGATGTAAAATGATAGTGTTTTTTTAGCATGATCAATGGCTTTTTGTGAATCTTTAGAAACACAAGTAATCAATTGGCATGAAACGTCAATTTTTTTCTTATTTTGCATTTTTTCTATAGTGTTTTTTAATTCAGATATGGGTCTTAGATAAAAAATCACGCCATCAGCAATCTCCCATGTCAATTCAACCATCTTTTGATTCACGGCTGCAAGATAAATCGGGATATGGCTTCGTAATGGTTTTATCAATAATGAAAAGTTTTTCAATTTGAAAAAATTCCCGTCGTAATTGACTTGTTTTCCAGATAATACTAATCTAATAATTTCAACATATTCTCTCATTCTTGAAACAGGTTTTTCAAACTTCATTCCATGAAAATCTTCTATAATTGGCATACTGCTTGTTCCAAGTCCAAGAACAAGTCTTCCATTTGAGATAGTATCAACTGTGGCTGCCCCCATTGCCATAAGGGAAGGACTACGAGAATAGATGTTAATTATTGAAGAACCGATTTTAGGAGAATTAACTTTTTGAGATACCATGCTTAGCATGGAAAAATTCTCCATTCCCCATGTCTCAGGAATCCAAATTGTATCGGGATGGCATTTTGATAGATGTGAAGCACAATCTAATATTTGATCAATTGATAATAATGAACCTAAACTATAGGCTAAACGCATGTTTTTACTAGAAAATATGCCTATTCTAGTCTATCTCTTTTAGTACTAGGTAAATTATGGTTGAGGTCGCGTGTTATGAAATTATAACTCAGTATGAAATATGTCTGAAGAAATTCAAGAATTTGATTCAGGAGAAAATGACTTTTTGAGCCATGCAACAAGATACACATCAGAGACTGCTGATGAATCCTTTATCAATGAACTTGCATACGTAATGGTAACGTTACATCAATCTAGTTCCTAAATCTAATTTTTTTATTATTTTATAATTTTTCTAACTTGTGTTGAACATTCTTCCATATCCTTGTAAGAGTCTATGGAATACCATTTCACATTTTTAAATTTTACAATATTCAGTTTTCCTTTTTTTGCATATTTTGGAAAAGTTGTATTTTCAATATTCCCTTTTGTAGGCAGATCTTTTATGATGTCTTTTGAAAGATGATAAATTCCTGCATTCATCCATAAATCCTTAATTTCTTTTTTTTCATTAAATCCATACACTTTATCTTTTTTTGTAACTAATACGCCAAACCTAGTTCGTAATTCAATTGCAGCAATGGAATTTATTTTTGATTTTAGTTTTTGAAGATCAATATTTGTAATAGTATCTCCATTGATTACAAAAAATGATTTATCTTTTATGAATTTTCCAGCTTTTTTTATTGCTCCTCCTGTTCCTAATGGGGATTTTTCAACAGAAAAAGTTATTGTAGTGCCAAGATTTTTACTTTTTAAAAAATTTTCAATCTGATCATATTTGTAACCTGTAGAAATTATAATGTCTCTAATTCCAAATCTTTTAAGATATTTTATTTGCCACTCTAATATTGGAACGTTGTTTAAAGGAACAAGAGATTTTGGAACATAATCCGTAATCGGTTTTAGTCTATTTCCTCTCCCACCTGACAAAATTATTGCTTTCACGTATTTTAGAAAATTTCATTCTCATTAAAACTTTAATTAAAAATGACTATTCGATAATTATATTGATATGACGATTAGGTTACAATTTTTCACTTCAATATAAGATTAAAAAGGATGAAAGCATCAACAAAATCTACACAAGTCTCCTCATGACTTGAATAGATCTTTTTCATTGGTTAATGTCTAACGATTTGTTTAATCTGAAGTTTTGACAAAAACTCATGACCACTTAAGCTGTTCTTACTAAATGTTATTGTCATAAAATAATATGACAATTAGATTTTCTTAAATATTTTAAAGTTGTATAATATGCATGTGGTCAACAAATTGGAAAGTGCATATCTAAAAGGTAAAATGCAATTTGGTTTCGAAGAGACCATAACAAATAACACGTCCAATGAAATCATACAAGATTTTAGAGATAGTTTAATTCTAAAAAATATGGAACAGGTTTTTGGATATGTTTCAGCACATGCCATAATATACCATGTTTCAAAAACTGTTATGAAATCACGATCAGATATTTTGTCTAATTTTGAAACTTTCTCAAGAATTATTAAGCAAGTTTATGGTGAAGTTGAAGGAAAAAATTTCCTTGCCAAATTATCTACCACTAAATAAAAATAATTCAGCAAATTATATTTACACAATAATTAAGTAGAAAATATTTTCATGTATATGGAGAATGTCAGATTTCTTGATAAGTTACAATAATTCAAAGTTTTTCTTAGATAATAAAAATACGTATTAACTAACATTATAATTATTGGGAATCATATTTTATTTATAATTGTGACATGGGTGATGTTTTATCTGTAAGCCGACAGAAATCACTTTTCCTTTTACTGAATAATTGCTCATCATCATATGTTAAACCATACATTTTACAAATTTCAGGAGAAATATCTTCCAAAATCATGCATTCGTTAAGGAAATCCTTGAAAAATTTTCCCTGTTTTATTCCACCAACCATTACTTCACTTTGATACAAAGTAATAGCAATCATGGCAACATTAATTTCAAATCGGGTAGGTTTAAAACGGTCTTTCAATACAATACTGACATTCTCTCTTGCAAGACAATTCATAATGAAATGTCTGAATACTAATGTACTCTTCCTTTTTCTTATCCTGTTCTTTATACAAGATACAGCTAACCATGCTAATTCTTGAATTAACTTTGATTGAATTTTTTTAAATTTAGGCTGAGTATTGTTATGGGCATTTATTGTTAGTTGCGACATGCATATTTACACGCACATATTTTAATTTAAAATTTGGTTTGTTCAAAAAAACAGCAAGGACTTCTTTTTTACATTATGTCATTAATATTTGATACGGACTGTTAACGAGAAAATTATTTTATTACAAGTTTAGGTTAAAAAGATCTATTGTCGCTACGCCAAAATAGTATCCTGCAGCTGTTAATGCTATGCTCCATGCACTAGAGCCAACAAATGTATAGATCAAAAATTTTATTGGCTTCATATTTAGTATTCCTGCAGGAATTGATACAAGTTCCCTAATACCTGGGATTAGTCTTCCAAAAATTACTGATTTATCACCATATTTTTCAAACCATTTGTAAGATTTTTCAAGACTGGATTCCTTGATTTTTGCATATTTTACATAACGATAAAGCCCAATTCTTCCAATTTTTCGTGCAATCAAATAGATTACAAATGCCCCAACAGTCGCTCCAGAACCCCCAACAATTCCTACACCTAAAACATGCATGAAATGCATTTTATTTTGAAGAACAACGTAACCAGCTAATGGAAAAACTGCCTCACTTGGTATTGGTGGAAAAATAGTTTCAATAAATGCAGCAAGAAAAACCCCAGGATAAAGATTTGCTGAAACTAACGAAATAATCCAATCAATAAATGACTCTATTTCACTCAAGTGTCTTTTTTTCCGTCAGGTGGTAATGAAGCTCTGTATGGCAATCTTTGCAATAGTTTTCAAATTCAGTATGCTCACAATCGTAAACTTTGATCACTTCTTTATCACATTTTAAACATGTCGGCATGATGATTTTCAGGATTTTTTTATCTTTATGGCTCCTAACGCGGTAATAAATGCACCAATAACAACAAGTCCCCCACCTTCACCTGCACTTCTTGCCATGTTTACTGATTCGGCTATACTTGAAAGAAATATTGCTCCACCAATGATTATCAAAATTCCAGTAACAATTATCATTATTCCTAAACCTTTTGATGGTTCTTTTCCAGATATGAAAAAAGCAGCAATTGATAAAATGATTGGAGGAGTTCCAAAACCAATTCCACGTGTCATTGCATCAAATGGTAAGAAACCTTCGCCTGCTCCTCCACCGCCCACTACAGCATCTGCACCATAAATTACTAACAAACCAATTGAAATTCCTGTTATGATGATAGCTGCAGTTAATGCCATAAATCGCTTGCAATTTTTGTGATTAATAAACCTATTATGAAATCAAAAATTTTCAGGTACGATCCTTATTTGATTTTTTAGATTGTTAATCCTTTCCAACAACTGAGGAATGCTTTGCGATTCAGTGCTAACCACATTAAAATGACCTAATTTTCTTTTTGGTTTTGATTCTTCTTTTCCATACATTTTCAAAAATACATTTTCTTCATCGATTTTCACTGGCATGTACTTTCCTTGAAATCCCCTTGGTCCTAGAATGTTGTACATTATTGTAGGGTGTAAAATAGTGGTGTCACCTAGTTCTAAACCTAGAATTGCTCGAAGATGTTGTTCAAATTGTGATGTTTTACTTGATTCAAGTGTATGATGACCAGAATTATGAACTCTTGGTGCTATTTCATTAATTAGAATATCATCATTTTTTGTAACAAACATTTCAATTCCAAAAACTCCTGCTCCTTTTAGTACTTCCATAGTTTTTGTTGCTATTTGTTTTGCCTTTTCGGATATTGCAAAAGATACTCTTGCAGGTGCAATAGTCATTCTAAGAATATTTTCTTCATGAATGTTTTCAACAATAGGATAGGCAGATATTTCGCCTCTAGTGTTTCTTGCAACTATAACTGAAACTTCCATTTTAAAATCAACAAATTTTTCTAAAAAAATTGCTCTGTTTCCAATAAATTCAAAAGCTTTACTAATTTCAGATTCTGAATTTATTTTATAATTTCCTCTTCCATCATATGCATCTCTTCTTGCTTTAAGTAATGCCGGAAATCCAAAATTTTTTATTTTGTTTTGAAGATCAGATAATGATTCTATTTCAATAAATTCGGCGACTGGAATATTATTTTCAGATAGAAATGATTTTTGAGTAAATTTATCTTGAATTATCTGTAGAGTGTGTGGAGACGGATTTATTTCGCATTGATTTTCAAGTTTTTTTAAAATAACAGTATTTCCAGATTCTATTTCATAAGTTAGAATATCTGATTTAGTTGCAAGTTCTTGTATAGCATTTTCATCTTTAAAGTCTGCAACAATTTGTGTTGCCCCAACTTTTGCAGCAGGACAATTTTCTGTCGGGTCCAATACTATGACATCAGAAATATGCTCAGACATTTTTTTTGCAGCTTCTGTGAGCATCATGCCCAGTTGTCCGCCGCCAATTATTCCTAATATTTTAGCCATGATTCCATCATAATTTTCGATTAAAAATAGCTAATCCAAATTTTATGTCATTAATTTGAATTGAATTCCTTTCTCTTTTAGGCGTTCAATGAGTTTATCTGCACTTTCTTGACCTTCTGTTTCTAAGCTTAAAGTTACACCAGCTGAGCCTGCATTGATATCTAGACTCAATCTATCATGAACTACCTCGACAATGTTTGCATTCGCATCAGTAATTTCATCAACAAGATCTTTTAATGCGCCAGGTCTATCTGGTAAAAGTACAAAGATTTTGAGTAATCTTCCCATTGCTGCTAGACCCTTATCTACAATTTGACCTAACAGATACATATCCACATTTCCTCCAGCCAGAATAGTTACAATCTTTTTTCCTGAAGGAGGTTTATTATCAAGAAGATAAGCAATGCCAACCGCGCCAGCTGGCTCGATAACAATTTTTGCTCTCTCCATTAAAAGAAACATTGCTTTGATTATTTGAGAATCATCAACTAGTACAATATCGTCAATTAAATCCTTGATTATAGAAAATGTTAATTCTCCTGGTTTTTGTACAGAAATTCCATCAGCTATTGTTCTATTGCCTTCTGTTGATTTTAGTGAACCAGAGGAAAGTGATTCTTTCATAGCTGGAAATGCATTTGATTGAACTCCAATCACTTTGATTTTTGGATTCTTTGTTTTCACTGCAATCAAAACACCTGCAGCTAAACCACCGCCACCAATAGGTAGATAAATTTCATCAACGTCTGGAAGTTCATCTAAGATTTCTAATCCAATTACTCCTTGAGCTGCAATTATCTGTGGATCGTCAAATGCATGAATTATTTTTGCACCAGTTTTTTCTGAAATCTCTTTAGCTTTTGTCCATGATTCATCATAAGTCATTCCATGAAGAATTATGTTTGCACCATAACCTCTAGTAGCAGCAATTTTTGCAGGGGATGCATGTTCGGGCATTACAATGGTGCAAGGAATTTTTTCAAGTGATGATGCATATGCAACTCCTTGAGCATGATTACCTGCAGAGGCTGCAACAACTCCGTTTTTCTTTTCTTCAGCAGTTAATGATTTAATTTTATAATAAGCACCCCTAATTTTGAAAGAACCTGTTTTTTGCTGAAATTCTGATTTCAGATAAATATCTGAGCCAATTAATTTACTAAGGAAATGAAAATGCAATAGGGGTGTTTTCCTAATTTCTTCTCCTTGCATAGATTTAGCTTTCTCAATTTCTTCAAATGTTGGATTCATGAAGTTTGTTCGTTTTTTTTCAGTATATTTGAATTATTACGGTTTATTGAATTCTAATTGATAGTGAAAATTAAGCAAGAACAGTCAAGAAAAGCCTAAATACTTGCATTTAATCGATCAAAATAATCGAGGGATTGGCTCTCCCCTTAAGAGGACCTCGCCTCAGTTTGCTGGTCTCTCGATTTTATTATTTTAAATTAGTTCTCCGATATAAACGATAATTTTTACAATCTCAAAAATTTTTCGATTTGATCTAATCTTTCAATAATTTTTTGTTTTACATTTTGTGGAATTTTTTTTGAATCAAATAAGCCCTCTTTGTTTTTATTTTTAATATGTTCTAAATCAAAAGTACAAAGACAACCTTCTTCTCCTGTAACTAATCGTGCATCATCAATTAGAATTGGAGTGGTTTGATACGTTTCCATTAGAAAACTATCTAACTCATTGAATAATTCTACTTTCTTTTTTGATAATTTTTGAAAATCTACATCAGATTGTTGTTCAATCTCACTATAGATTTTCTCTCTCACTTCATCGTTGTTAAAAAATATCTCAAAAAGTTTTTGATTATCCAAGTCCTTGTATCCTAATTCTTTTAGCTTGTTTATTACAAATTGATCACCAAGATCTGCTATTTCTGCTTCTTTGTCTCTGGTGTTTTCAATAATTTCAGATAGTTCTTTTTGGCATTCTATTACTCGTTGTTCTGGTTTATAGTATAACAATACATGAAATTGCTGTGATAGGTGCCCTGATAAAAGGTAATTTCCTTCTCGTACCTCAAATTTTGTAAATATTCTTCTTATATCCTCATTATTGGTAATTGTGATATTCTGAACACTCCAATCTCGTAAATTTTTAATTATTTTGTCATAAAAATTCTTGATCTCCTGTGGATCAAACGTTGATTGATCAGTAACAGTACTATCACCCAACATTACTTTGATTTGAACAGTTTTTGTAAGATTTTTGATATGATCTACA
>DRGT01000015.1 GCA_011055585.1 Candidatus Nitrosopumilus sp.
AGAATTGATGAATCAATAAAGGACATATGTAGTTCAAAGAACACAATTGTAGCATTTCTTGATGGTGACAGAGCAGGCGGATTTATTCTCAAGGAGCTAAAATCTGTCGTATCAATCGATGTAGAGCTAAGAGCAGATGAAGGAGTTGAAGTAGAAGAGCTTACTCCACAACGAATTGATGAAATCTTAAGACCTGTAAAAGAAAGTTTAACAGGAAAAGCAGTAGCTGCCCCAACTGTACAAAGTGAAGAAGACAAACCAATTGTTGATCTTGCATCAAAAATTTATCCAAATCTAAATGAAACACTTGAAGCAATAGCTCTTGATGGAGAACAAAATGAAATTTTCAAAGTACCAATTAGTGAACTAGTTAGCAAGCTTTCAACACAATCAGGAATCAAATATCTCGTCTTAGACGGGATTATCACACAACGACTTCTTGAAGGAGCTAAAAACGCAGGAATTGAATGTCTTATTGGACACCGAGTTGCAAAGCTTACAAATCCAAATGGTGTGACGCTCAAAACGTTTTCTGAACTTGGACTAGATTAGAATTCTTAATGACTGACCTAAAGGTACAACATATTCTAACACTATCTTATCTTTTATCTAAAGGGGCAAAACACAATTTTGTTCCAATCACTACTTCTTCTCTAGGAAAAAGTATTAACAAATCACAGCAAGCTGCATCAAAACATCTTTTGGAATTAGAACGAAATGGTTTCATTGAACGAATAATGTCTGGAAGAAATTTTTCTGTGAAAATAACATCAAAAGGATATTCAGAAATTGTTAAACTTTTTACTGCTATTCGTTCAGGATTAGATTCACTTCCATCATATGTGGAATTGAAAGGAACTATAGTTTCAGGAATGGGAGAAGGAGCATATTACATGTCTCTAAAAGGATACACGAAACAATTTAAGAAAAAAATTGAATACATCCCATTTCCAGGAACCCTAAACATTAGCCTAACAAAAAATGAATACATTGAGGCAGTTGGTCAGTTTGATGCTCTAGATGGAGTTTTGATAAAAGGGTTTTCTGATGGAAAACGAACCTATGGGTGGGTAAAGTGCTTTAAAGCAAAACTCAACAAATCTACTGATTGTGAACTAATTCGTTTGGAAAGAACTGTTCATGATAAGACAATAACCGAGTTGATTTCTAAAACAAACCTTAGAAAATCTGCAAAATTATCCGATGGAAGTAAAGTTACAATTAGAATTTCAATTAATTCAAAATAATCTAAATATCATGGATTGCCTCTCCATACTCTTTTTCAATTTCTGAACTAGAAATTTCAGGAACAGGTGATTGTAATCTTGCAACCTTTACGTTTAGATTTAATTTTTTACAACCATCTGTGATAAATTTCTCTTGATGCACCTGATCATATCCTAAAGCAATAATTTCAGGTTTGATTACCTCAACAGTTTTGAAAATATCTCCTTCTTGTCCTATGACACAAAGATCTACCATTGATAATGATTTTACTAAATCTCTTCTTTGGTCCTGTTTGTGTAATGGTGTTCTTTTTTTCATTTTTTCAGCTGTGTTATCTGTAGCAACCACAACAACAAGTACATCACCAAGTGCCTTTGCAGCATTTAGTGTGTGTATATGTCCAGGATGAATAATGTCAAAAACCCCCCCAGCTAAAATGACTCTCAAAGAGGTTCTTCCAAGGTCAGTTAGTAACAGTTTATCATTTTCTACAAGACCATTTTTTTTCAATCCATCAATTTTTTCATTAATTATATTGTCTGAGAGATGAGTTCTATTCTTTACAATCTCTATGGGATCCTCTTGCGTCATTGTTGATGTGAAGATTGCCGATAAGATGGATTTGTCGATTATATTCAACAGTATTTCTCTAAATCTCTCCCTTTCTTTAATTCATCGATAAATTACATTTTTGGTTCTAATCCCTTTGCCATTCTCAGAGAATCAACCAAACCGTCTGCATACCCAATACTTAGAATAGCAACTTCATCTTTTCCTTGCTCTAAGAATTTTTCAGCATCTTGAATATACAATTCTGCATTTTCTAACACCTCTTGAAACTCTTTAGAATCTTTGAAATAAGGAGTAATTTCCCTTAGGGCTTGTCTTACCATTGGAACATATTTTTCAATCATTTGTTTTGGAATTTTTTTTATGGTTTTAGAATTATCAAATAGATCATCATGACATTTTGTCAGAACTTTGATTGCATCAGATTCTGTAAAGTGAAGTTTTCCGGGAATTATAATTGTGTGTGGCGGTTTCCCAAAATCAATTTTTTTCAGGGTCGAAATTTTTCCAGAAGTTATTTCTTGATTCTTAAATCCAATTCTTGAAGCTACAATTACAAAAGTTGATGGATGTATTACCTTTCTTTTTTGCTCTTTTTCAGTTTCAAGAAGTGCATTGAGTGCATTTTTAGGTTCGAGAAAAAATTCTGCATCCTGATTGTATTCTAAGAGTAGTAAAGTATGATTACCCTCAATCAAATTCTTGTAAATTACATAATATGGTGTTGTCATAGACTTTAACTCACTCATAATAGTTACAATTTTACCAATTTTGTAATAATGTAAACCAGCTTCACCAACCAATGAAGTAAGAGAAGATGCAGCATGAACTGTCTGTGTTTTAATTTTTTCTTGGATTGCTCTAACTCTTAACTCAATGTGAGTGGTAGCTATGTAGGGATCTCCATAAGCTAGCAAAACAACTTTTTTCTTTTTTGCATTTTTTAAAATCTCAGTCCCATCCTCCACCATCCAACGTTTAGCAATTTTTAATTTCGATTTTGCAAGTTTTTTGATTTTAGCAGTATCGCTTTTTGAAATTGGGCTTGTAAATTGTTCCATGTATACAATGTCTGCTTGTTTTAGAAGCTTCTGAGTTGAAACTGATATTGAATCAACTCCTGAAATTCCTAACCCAACAAACCATAACATTACTTTTTCTTTCTGTCGTGAAGTCTTTTTAAATGATGTAGAGTTCTTTTCAGAACTTCAATTCCTTGTAGATATTCATCTATCGATACACTTTCATTAATTGTATGAGATGCATGAGGATCTCCTGGTCCATATGTGACAACAGGAATGTTCAAACGATTTCCAATTACGTTCATGTCTCCAGTTCCCGTCTTTCGTATCAGGGTTGGTCTTGTATGTTCTACATCCAATACTCCTAGAGTAAATGCCCTTACTAGAGGTGAGTTATGAGGCGCCTCAAATGGCTCAGTTTCATCTAGAATTGAATAGAATGCTTCAACTCCGCGTTTTTTTGCAACCTCAGCTACAGATTTTGCAATTTTTTCTTCAACTCCTTTACAATTCATGTCAACTGGAATTCTAATATCCATAGTTGACATGCATTCTTTTGGAGTAATGTTGTGACTTACTCCACCATTAATCTCAGTTAATGTTGCAGTTAACATCATTCCTCTTTTTTTATCCTCTTGTCCTGATTCTAACACCTTTTTTAATTCAGTAATGAAAATCACAGATTCTTCTATTGCGTTTTTTGATAACCACGGTGCACTAGCGTGTGCACTATCGCCAACATTGATTCGTAAATTGATTGCTAATCTTCCTTTGTATGCAATTGTAACTTGTTTTAAACCACTTGGTTCGCCAAAAACTGCATAGTCTAAATCAAGTTTGTCTTTTACTAGATTTTTTATTCCCGTCGCATTACCTTCTTCATCAACTGCACCGACAAACATCACAGTACCATTGTTGTTTTGAATTGATGCTGCTGCAAATAGCATGGCCATCAGTGGTGCCTTTGCATCAGATGCACCACGTCCAAATAATGTGTTTCCCTCCTTTCTAACTTTGATTTTTCCAGGAACTGTATCCATGTGTCCACACAAAAGAATTTTAGGTGAACCTGAACCTTTTGTGGCAATTAAATTTCCAACCTCATCGATGTGAATGTTTTCAAATCCGAGATCATCACACTTGTCAGCTAAAAATTCTGCTAATGGTTTTTCACTAAGAGATGGAGTGTAAAACCTCAGAGCTTTTTCTAACATCTTTACTGCAAATCTGGGTGTGATTGTAAAACTAGTGTCCAATTTTTACTTGTTTGAATTTAGAACGTAGTCTAACATCAACGATGGTATATCTACTTCACAGACTCTAACTGTGTTTTTGTATTCCGTTGTATTGTTTACTTCATGTACCATTAAACCTCTTTCTTCACTTTCCATCAAATCTACACCAACTATTTGTCCTTCAACTGCATTTTTTGCCTTAATACACATTTCTTCCATCTCATTTGATACCTCACACTTTTCTGCTCTCCCTCCCAATGCCATATTTGTCTTCCAATTTCCATTACCTGAATGCCTGTAAATGGCAGCAACCACTTTGTCTCCAACCATTATTGCTCTAATGTCTCTAGGAGGCCTCTTCACAAATTCCTCAAGATAGTGAATTTGGTAAATTGGATACATCTTTTCCCTACTCTCAATTATACCTTCAGCAGAATCTCTGTCATTAATTTTTGAAATCATTCTACCCCAACTTCCTACTGTTGGTTTGATGATCTTTGGGTATCCATTTTTTTCTAAACTTTCAAGTGCAGCTTCTTTAGAGAATGCAACAGATGCCAAAGGAGTTGGTACACCATGTTTTTTTAGCAACATATGTGTGTACAATTTATTTCCTGCAAAAATTCCAGTCTTTAAACAGTTGATGACATTAACCCCCATTCCTTCAAGTGCAGCAGTTGAATGTACATTTCTGTAATAACTTACACATCGCTGTAACACATTACCGTATCCATCTTTTTCTTTATCAAGATCTAAAAACAGCTTTTTACAATCAAGCATCTGAATGTTGATGTTCTTTTTTTTACCAGCTTCTAGGAGAGCCTTTTCTTCCCAACGGATGGTATCATAAAGAACAGTGATGTCAGGGGTCACTGCCCCCAGTCCTCGCCAACCGTTTGGGCAGGCTTTAAATCAAAACCTTCTGCTGCTTTTACTAATTCAAAACTTGCACCACACTCTGGACAAGTGACTATTTCTCCTTCTAATGCATCACTTGGAATTGAAATATCTGCATCACATTCAGCACATTTTGTCATATTGTTCTCCTTCTTTCATCCTCTATTCGTCTTTTATTATCTTTTTTTCAAGCCTATCTTCTAATGGAATTTCTAAAAGATCTCCCATCCTTAGACTTTTTAGACCAGAAGCAACAGCTTTTGCTCCTTGATCATCTTTTTCTAAACCGAGAATTGACATTAGGTAAGCAGCACCTGTCTTTCCTGCTAGTTCTCCAAACACTATCCTTCTTCTATTCCCAACAGCTCTTGGAGGAATTGGCTCGTATGCCGCAGGATTTCTTAGAATAGCAGCCAAATGAGTTCCTGCTTTGTGTTTGTAAGCTGATGAACCAACAATTGGTTTTGAATCATATGGTTTAATCGTTGTATACTCTTCAATTAATCGAGAAAGATCTTGTAGCATATCCAATCTAAAGTCATTTTGTGATTTGTACAAATATGTTAGTGTTACTGCAACCTCTGCAAGAGAAGGAATTCCAGTCCGTTCACCGATTCCATCAATTGTAGTATGGATTTGATCAACACCTGCATCGCATGCAGCAAAAGCATTAGCTAATGCAAATCCAATATCATTGTGTACGTGAGCATCTAGAGGGGTATCAATCTCATTTCTAACCTTTTTTACGAAATTGTACATTCCTACAGGTCTTAGTATTCCAACAGTATCTGGAAGACTAATTCTATCAACTCCAGCATCTTTTATGGCTCTACAAACTTCAAGCAAAAATTTAGGATCAGCTCTACTTCCATCCTCTACAGTAAATCTAATTTTTAGTCCATGAGACTTTGCATACTCCACAGTTTCTACTGATCTTTTTAGTGCCTCTTGCTTTGAAATTCTTAACTTATCCTTTAGATGAATATCAGAAATTCCAAGATAAGCTGCAACCCACTTCGCATCACACCTCAAGGAAATGTCAATGTCTTCCTTTAACGCTCTTCCATGAGAAACAATGTCAGCTTTTAATCCTTGTTTGATTATTGTTTTGGTTGCTTCTTCATGATCTTTTGAAATTACTGGAGAAATTTCTATTTGATCAACTCCAAAATAATCTAACATCCATGCAATCTGAATTCGCTGTTTGTTTGTAAACGAAACACCAGGATGTTGTTCACCTTCACGCAAAGTGCTATCTAAGATACTTATCCTCTTTGAATTCTTATCATACGCATTGTATACTTGTGCATAATAATTCGGATCATTCATTGCAGATTTCGATACATGATCAATAGAATATAAACATATTCGTACTAACTTCGGCGAAATGTAATGCAATCGATACTAAAATAGTTGTAAAAACAATTTTCGATCCGAAACTCGTTTTATTTGATTGTTCGAAGAATTATTACAGTATTAGAGTCAATTACCCCTGGAATTTTTCTTAACGCATCAATACTACTGTTAATTTCAGCAATACTTGGCGCAGTAATGATAACACTAATGTCGTATTGTCCAGTTATTTCATAAACAGTTTTTACGCCATCAAGTTTTGTAAGCTTTGAAGAAACTTTAGGAGTTTCAATTGTAGAATCGACTGAAATTAATACAATTGCACTAGTTGTATTTTTTTCTCCTTCTTCAATTGTAAATCTCTTAATTGTTCCACTGTCAACAAGATTTCTTACTCTTCTTCGTACTGCAGATTCTGAAAGTTTTAGTTTTTTACCAATGTCAACAAATGATTCTCTAGAATTATTTCGAAGGTATTCTACGATTCGTTCATCAGTTTTGTCTCTATACATTTCTTCTTTCTTCCTCTTTACTTAGCAGAGAATCTAGGGTTTCTAAAACTTTTGTTATGTCATCTTCAGATATTACTAGTGGTGGTAATAATCTCAAAATATTCCTACCTGAATATAGTAACAAAATTCCATTCTTGATTCCATCCATTAGTATGTCTTTGACTTCAAATTTCAGCTCAACACCAATCATCAATCCCTTTCCTCTTACCTCTCTGATAATCTTGTGTTTTTCTTTGAGATCTTCTAATCCTTCATGGAATTTTTTTCCCATTTTTTCTGCATTTTCAATTAAACCATCCTGTGTAAGTGCTTGAAGTGCAGCAGTTCCTGCTGCACAAGAAAGTGGATTGCCACCAAATGTTGACGAATGTTCCCCTTTACCCATAACTGAAAGTATTTCTGATTTAACAAGTGTTACACCCATAGGAACACCTCCCGCAATTCCTTTTGCAAGGCACATAATATCAGGAGTTGTGTTCCAGTGTTCTGAAGCCCACATTCGGCCAGTTCTACCTAAACCAGCTTGAATTTCGTCAAAGATTAGAAGAATTCCTTTCTCATCACAAAGCTTTCGAACATCCTGCAAGTATCCGTCTGGCGCTACATGAATTCCACTTTCTCCTTGAATTGGTTCTAAGATTACAAAACCAGTATCTTCATCAATAGTTGAACGTAATGATTCAATCTCACCAAACTTTGCAAAAGATACTTTTTCTACTAGTGGCTGAAACATTTTTCTATATTTTGGACTAAACGTCAAAGAAAGTGCTCCCATTGACTTTCCATGATATGAACCAGTCATAGCTACCATTCCTTTCTTTCCAGTAAATTTTCGCGCAAACTTTATTGCAGCTTCAATTGCTTCTGCTCCACTGTTGTTAAGATGAACTTGTGACAAGCCTTTTGGCGCAACACTGATCAATGTTTTAAGAAATTCTTCACGTGTTTTATTGTAAAAAGAACTATGAACTGTAATAATTTTTTCAAGTTGTGATTTTAATGCATTAACAACTCGTTCATTTCTATGTCCTACAAGTGCTACTCCATATCCGCCCATACAATCAATGTACTCTTTACCATCTACATCCCATACATGAGAACCAAGTCCTTTTTCTATTGTAACAGGAAATCTTTGATACAGATTTCCCATAAATTCGTCTTCAGTCATTTCTTAATTACCGTACAGTTTTCATGTGCAATTGCTGATGATATTGGGTTTTCTTTTTGCCCATTTGCAATCAATGCTTCTTTTACTCCCATGTCTATAGCTTCTGTTGCAGCAAGAATCTTCTTTTCCATTCCAAATCCAACTTTAGGACGAATTTCTTTAGCTTCGGCTAGAGAAAGATCAGTAACAAGTTTGTCATCCATTAGTAAACCATCTACATTTGTGATGAACAAAACTTTGTCTGATTGAACCTTTCCTGCAACGTATGCTGCAGCCCTATCTCCATCCACATTTAGAAAATCATATTCTTCACTAATTGCAATGGGGGAAATCACAGGTGTATATCCTTGCTCTAACAAAGATTTTACAAATTTTGCATTTACCTCAGTAATTTTACCAGTATATCCCCCATCAATTGCTTGTTTTCTGCCTTTTTCGTTTATAATGAGTAGTTTCTTTTTTCTTTCTGCCTGCAATACTTTGGCATCAACTCCTGAAAGACCAATCGCGTTAATTCCATTTTTTTGTAATAGACGAACAATTGTCTTGTTGATTTTTCCAGACATCACCATTGTGAAAATCTCAACAGTTTCTTGATCAGTGTAACGACTTTTAATTCCACTTGGAGAAACAATAAACTTTGGTTCTTTACCAAGCTGTTTTGAAACTTTTGTTACTTCGTTTCCACCACCATGTACAAGAATCACTCCTTCTCTCTCTACTACTTTTTTTATGTCAGAAATTGTTGTAGGATGTAGATTGTCTATAACACTCCCGCCAATCTTGATTGTAATCATGTTATTACACTGGAGTGAGTGGAGTATATTTAAGACCAGCCATTTCGTCAAGGCCAGCCATTACATTCATGTTTTGTATGGCAGAGCCTGCAGCACCTTTCATCAAGTTGTCTGATGCTGAAATGGCAATTAATCTATTATTATCCTCATCCAATTCAAATCCAATGTCACAAAAGTTTGAACCAACAAGGAACTTTGGATCTGGGAATTTGTATAATCCATTCTTATCACGAATTAGTCGTACAAACTTTTCTTGTCCATACGCTTCACGATAAAGTTTCCATAATTCCTTTTCATCAATATGTTCTTTCATGAATGTGTGATTAGTACACAAGATTCCACGTACTATATCAACTGCATGAGGACTCATCGAAACACGGATTTTCTTTCCTGCAATTTCACTTAGTTCTTGTTCAATCTCACCTGTGTGTCTATGCTTTGCTGGTTTGTATGGTCTAATAACACCAGCTCGCATAGCATGTGCCGTTCCTGAACCAGAACCTGCACCAGATGATCCAATTTTTGCATCAACGATAATGTGTTCAGTTTCAATGATATTATTTCGAATTAGTGGTGCAAGTGCTAACACAGAGGTAACCGCCATGCATCCAGGACACGAAACTAGTTGTGCGTTTTTGATTTGTTCTCTGTGCAGCTCTGGAACTCCAAATACTGATTTTGAAAGATAATCAGGATGTGGATGCTCCCAACCATACCACTTGACATAATCTTCAGGATTGTGCAATCTATAGTCTGCACTCAAATCAATAATCTTGAGACCTCTGTCATACAACGTCTTTACAATTTCAGTTGCCGTGCCATGTGGTACCGCTATGAAAACAAAATCACACTTGTCTGACATTTTATCATAGTCTAATTCAGAAAATGTAAGATCTGTAAATCCTTTGAGACTTGGTTGGACTCTGTGTATATATTCACCAACATGTTGTCTTGATGTTACCATAGTGATCTCAACTTCTGGATGGTTCACCAAAAGTCGTAGTGTTTCTCCACCTACGTAACCTGAAGCTCCTACAATACCTATTTTCATGATAAAACTATGCGAGAACGGTGTAATTTATTTCCTAACGGAGTTTATTGCAAATTCTACCATTTCTTTTGGAATGTTATTTTTTGCAACTTTGGCAAGTCCTTTGAATTCAACAGTATTGTTTACCTCATGAACTAAGAGGCCACGCTTTTCATCTTCCATTAGATCCACACCTAAAATGCCGCCTCCCATTGCCTTTGAAGTATTTGCTACAAGATCTTCCATTTCATTCGTAATTTCACACAGCTCAGGTTCTGCACCTAACGCAATATTGGTCTTAAATCCACCATCAGATTTTCTGTACATTGCTGCAATCGCTTTTCCATCAACAGAAATTACTCTAATGTCTCTTGGGGGCCTATTGATTAACTCTTGTAGATAGTATATACGATCATAAGGTCCATCAGTCAACTCACGTATCTCAATCATAGCATCAAGTGTATCTTTGTCTTTGACAGGCATAACTCCTCTACCCCAACTACCAATTATGGGTTTGATTACGAGGGGAAATCCTACTTTGTCTATATTTTCTGTCGCTCCATCTTTAGAAAATGAAAAGTATGTTTTTGGTGTTGGTATGTTATGTTTTTTCAAAAGCAATGACATGAACATTTTGTTTCCACAGTTGTTTGCAACATCAAATTCATTGATTACAGGAACATCTAGGAATTCAAGACATGATGTAAAATGTAATCCCCTAAAGTAGCTGATACATCTTTCTAGAACAACATCTCCAAAATCAAAATCAGTTTTTTTACTATCTGTGTTGATTGATGTAATCTTCGCATCTAGCATAGATGTATCATGACCAAGGCCTGCCGCCTCTTTTTGCAGCAATTTTTCTTCTGACCTTAGTCGATCAAACACGATACAAATTTTTGACATTACTCTCCCCAGTCTTCACCAACGCTTTCTGCTTGTTTTAGCTCAACATTTGATCCTTCTTTTTTTGAGATTTCAAAGTCAGCGCCACAATCAGGACAGGAGACAATCTCTCCTACCGAGGCATCGTCTGGGATGTTTAGATTTGCATCACATTCGGAACAGTTCATGTTTCAGTTCACATTTTTCTTTGTAATTTATTAGCTTGTGTTGATTGCATTCCCCACAATTCAACGAAACCTTTTGCCAATTTTTGGTCAAACGTTGATCCCTTTCCATATGTTGCTACCTTCTGGCTGTAAAGTGAATACTTTGACTTTCGGCCAACAACCCTTAAACTACCTTTGTACATCTTCAGCTTTACAGTTCCAGACACTCGTTTTTGGGTCTGATCTATGAATGCATCCAGGTCGCTCCTAAGTGGGTCTTCCCAGAGGCCTGAATATACGAGCCAAGACCATTCATCATCTATGAGTGATTTGAATTTGTTTTCATGTTTTGTGTGAACCATTTTTTCTAAATCTGAGTGAGCTTCAATCAAACAAGTTGCAGCAGGAGTTTCATAAACTTCACGAGATTTTATTCCAATAACTCGGTCTTCAATGTGGTCTACTATTCCAACACCTGCAGCACCAGCTTTTTTGTTAATGTATTCAACCAAACTTATTGGATTCAGCTTTTTTCCATCAACAGCTACAGGAATTCCTTTTTCAAATCGTATCTCCAAATAACTTGGATTTGCTGGCAAGTTCTTTGTTTTTACCCAAATGAATACACTGCTTGGAGGTTCCTTGTATGGGTCTTCTAAGACTCCCCCTTCTATTGCACGACCCCAAAGATTTTGATCAATACTAAATTTCTTTGCAACAGTGTCAATCTTAATTCCATGTTTTTTTGCAAAAATTAATTCTGTTTTCCTATCTAAATTCAAATCCCTAATTGGTGCAATGATAGGTAAATTTGAACCTGAACGCAAAGTAACATCAAAACGTACTTGATCATTTCCTTTTCCAGAACAACCGTGAGCAAGTGCAGTTACTTTTTCTTTTTTTGCAATTTGTAAAACTTTTTGTGCTATTAGGGGACGAGCAAGTGCTGTTGCTAAACAATATTTTTTTTGATAAAGA
>DRGT01000016.1 GCA_011055585.1 Candidatus Nitrosopumilus sp.
AAAAAAAATCAAAATAGCAATTGACAAATAGTGGTTTTTTTGAATTGCAGTTGCAGGGGTATCGAAGCCCGGTCAACCGAGAAGGACTCAAGATCGGTTATGCGAAATCCTTTCCTTTAGGGGTTCGTGGGTTCAAATCCCACCTCCTGCACCAAAATTCTGAAATCAAGTTCTTTAAAATTAGAATAGAAAAATTTGCTAAACTACTAGTACCTTTACTTTGGAAACAGAGTGTTTGGAGATTTCACGATGTATTTTTGCTACATCTTCTTCTCTAAATGTAAGATTACACCTAAAACATTTCCAAGCTAATTCTTCCGACACAATTAAGTAAACGTGAATTTTAGTTATAAAGATTTGCATGAATCGTTCTATTTCTTGCAATACCTACTCAATTCTTCTGAAAACTTGAGTTTCTTTTATTTTTTAATTTTTTATTAACAATTTCTTCAAGACTAAAACTCTGACAAGGATTTAGATGACTAAAAACCCTATGATTTTAGAAATTGACTGACATTTTTGAAACTTTGAGTGAGCTTTCTTACATTGGGATTTTTCTTTTATTGATTGGGGTTAATGCAGCCCCCATTTTGATGCCTCCATCATGGATAATTTTGGCATCATTTTATGCGCTTGACCCTCAGTTAGATCCAATCATTCTTGCAATAGTTGGTGCCACAGGGGCAACAATTGGTCGATTCATCCTCAAACAAATTAGTGGTTTTTTTAGAAAGTTTGTTGGAAAGGAACAAAAATCAAATCTTGATGTTATTGGCAATTATCTAAATCGAAAAAGATTCGGTTACCCCATAGCATCCTTTCTTTTCGCTGCAACTCCTCTTCCAAGTAACATGTTGTTTGTGGCATATGGGTTGATGAGGGCAAAAAGCATTGGACTTTACATTGGATTTTGGTTTGGTCGTCTGATATCATATTACATCATGATTTCAATTAGTGAAATAGTTCTTACGCCATTTTTGGATTTGTTTGAAAATAGAATTACGGGAATATTAATTGCAGATGGCATTGGAATTGGAGTTGTAATATTGTTCATGTCAATTAATTGGACATTGTTATTAACAGAACGAAAATTCAAACTAGTAAAACCAAAACTTTGGAGATTTTAGTATGAAAGTGATAGACCAACTGCAAAAAGAAGTAAGAAAAAAAATTTCAAATAATCCAGCTCATGATTTTGGTCATATAATGCGAGTTTACAAAAATGCCAAAAAACTATCAAGAAAAGAAAAAGCAAATACAAAACTCATTCTTTCTGCTGCATTATTACATGATATGGTAAACTACCCAAAATCAGATCAAAGATCAAAAAACTCTTCTACTAAAAGCGCGATTATGGCTAGAAAAATCTTATCAAAATATAGTTTTTCAAATTCAGAAATAAAAATAATCACAGATGCAATTCGTGATCATAGTTTTTCAAAAAATAAAACTGCTAAAACCATGGAAGGAAAAATTTTACAGGATGCTGATAGACTTGATGCAATTGGTGCAATTGGTATAGCTAGGGCATTTACAGTTTCTGGTTCTGATGATCGGCCATTTTATAATACATCAGACCCGTTTTGCTCTAAAAGAAAACCAAATGATCAAAAATGGACTATTGACCATTTTTATCGAAAATTGTTAAAGCTTGAGAAGTTAATGAACACAAAATCTGCAAAAATTGAGGCTAAAAAACGTACAAAAGTCTTGAAGAATTTTCTTTCTGAGCTCAAACACGAAATTTAACCATAATCAACATAACGGTCATATCTTTTCTCAACTTCTATGTTTAGACCATTAGTGATTTTTGCAATTTCTTCTTTTTTTCTCAATTTGATGTACTTGTTGATGTCATCAAGTTTCTCATCTCCAAAAAAAGACTCAAAAACAGGATCTAGCATTTCAAAATACTCGACAACCTTTTCTCGAAATTCTTCCCGTTTAGGATGCTTTATTCCATTAAATCTAAACCAAATTGTTGCCCAGCTACAGCCTACAATATGAGGAAGTAAATCAAAGGCACGCTGAATCTCAAATCTCTGGTCGTCTCTCATGAATTCTCTTGAAGCATTTTAGCAGCATTTTTTGCAAAATATGTTACCATCATGTCAGCACCTGCTCTTTTTATCGCATAAAGAATCTCAGTCACAACATCCTTTTCATTAATCCATCCTTGATTTGCAGCTGCTTTCACTAATGCATATTCTCCAGATACACTATAGGCAGACACTGGAACATTAAAGCGCCTTCGTGTTTCTGCAATAAGATCAAGATAAGCTAAAGCAGGTTTTATCATAACAATGTCTACTCCTTCTTTAATGTCAGCTTCAACCTCTCTCATTGCTTCACTAGCATTAGTGTATGGAACTTGATAGCTTTTTCTGTCACCAAATTTTGGTGCACATTCTGCCACATCTCTAAATGGTGAATATAATGCTGAACGGTGTTTTGCAGAATGAGACATTATTGCAACATCTGTAAAACCTGCATTATCTAGTCCATGTCTTATTGTCGCAACCTGACCATCCATCATTGCAGATGGTGAAACAATATCAACGCCAGCTTTTGCTTGACTTACGGCAATTTTCGTTAATGTTTCAATGCTAGAATCATTATCAATTTTGTCATTCTTTACCAGCCCACAATGTCCTGCAGTGGTGTATTGACAAAGACATACATCTGCCATAATCACCAAATTATCCCCATAATTTTTTTTGATTTGAGAAATTGCTTGCTGAACAATTCCATTTTCATCAAAGGCTGCTGTTCCTTCATCGTCTTTTTTTGCTGGCAATCCAAAAACCATTACTGCGGGAATTTTCAAATCAGAAATTGTTCCAACCTCATCAACAACATCATCTAATGGAAGTCTTTCAATTTCTGGCATAGAATCAATTTTGACTCTTGTTTTCAAATCTTCTTGAACAAAGACCGGACAAATGAAATCTTTAGGACTAAGTCTAGTCTCTTGCATTAATTCACGAATTTTTTCATTATTTCTGAGTCTACGAAGGCGTCTTGAAGGAAATGACATGGCAAAAATTCTTTTTCAGTAAATATAATCCTAGTCTACTCTTTTTTCTTGTAATCAAAAAGCTTACTTGCAGCATCTAAAATCTGTGGGTTGCCTTCCTCTGATGCTTTACGAAGGTTGTTCATTGGTTGCGAAACTATACTTTCAACAACCGCCTTTGTTAGTTCCTCAATAATCTTGATTTTATTCTCATCTTTTTCATTTAGCATTTGCAATGCTTTTTTCAATTCTTTCACTCTTAGAGAATCAATATTTTTGAAAACATCTTTTACTATCGGTTCTGCATCTAATCTGTTCATAGCGGCTTCTAAAACAGGTAATTCTTCGCTAATTATATTTTCAACGGTTTTAACCTTGCCTATCCTACTTCTCATATTCTTGTCAACCATCTCTGCAATCTGATCAATATTCATTAATTTTATCCCACTTATGGTGGCTACCTTTTCATCTACTGTCCTAGGATTTGATAAATCTAAAATCATCAAGCCCTTCTTTTTCTCTTTTATTGCATTGAGTATTCTTTCATGAGTTACCAGAAAGTATGGCGCAGTTGTCGCAACAAAAATTACATCATATTTATGAAATGAAGATAATACCACTTCAAATTTTACAGGAGTTCCTCCCATTGTTTCAGAAAATGCTTTAGATCTTTCAATAGTTCTACTTGTTACAAAAAATAGATAACCTCTACGTCCAAGTGATTTTGCAACAAGTGTTGAAACTTCACCAGCTCCAATCAACAAAATATCTTTTGATTTTAAATCATCGATATTTTCTTCAGCAAGTTTTACTGCCATAGAGCCAAGAGAAACTCCCCCTTTACTGATTCCTGTAGAGTTTCTAATTCTAGTACCTACATGTATCGCTCTATCAAACAATGTGTTGAGATGTTGGCCTGAGGCTTTTCTTCCTCTTGCAGCTGTGATAGAATCTTTTACTTGTCCAAGTATTTGCTCTTCACCAATTACCATAGAGTCAAGACCTGAAGTTAATTTCAACAAGTGATGAAAAACTTCTTTATTTTCACTTAGTTCTAGGTTATCCTTGAATGCATTTTCTTCTAAACCTGCAAGAGAAGCCCATGTTTTTTTGATTTTTTCAACATTGCATTCTTTTCCAGTCCCAAATAGTTCTACTCTATTACAAGTCTGAACAATAACACATTCTTCTAATCCTGAATGTTCTTTAAACTCTGAATATGCACTTTCTAAATCGCGAAAAGTAAATCTTTCTAAAACATGAATTGGAGAATTACGAAAAGTTACTTTGGCATTAACAATTTTTTGAGTCATTTCCATTCCTCCAGCATTAACATCGCCCGCTTTTGTGCTTTTTTAGGTTCGTCGTCTTTTATTAACTGTTTAATGCGTTTATCATTCAAAACAGTGTACAGGAATTTTTTTCGTTCTTTCGGAGTTGAAATTTTATCCTTTGCAGCTTTTCTTGCAATCCCTTGAAGTTTAATCTGGTAAATGTCGTCTTTGTTTACAATTTTTTTGAAAACTTTTTCAGCTTGTAATTTTATTTTACGAGCCATGGCGGGACTTTGCCCCCCTGTAGATATTGCAATCTGAACTGTATCTTCAATATTGATTATTGATGGATGGGCAAAGTCACTTACGTCAGGATCATCGGAGGCATAAGCCATACAGGCCATTTTTTTTGCATAATCTACAATTTTACGATTAAGCTTTCTATCATCAGTTGTAGCCATTACAAGAAATGGCTTATAGTTTGAAAGAACATTCGCGTTATTTAGTTTAATTTTTTTATATTCAATTTTCTTTTTTGAAACAAAATTTTTGATTTGTGTATTAACCTTATCACTTAGAACAAGGATTTCACAGTTTTGTGTTAATAACGCATTAATTTTTTTCAAAGCTTCTGCTCCGCCTCCTACAACAATAACCAGTCCACCTTTTAGGTCAAGGTCTACAATCATGATTCTGAACATTCGATTTTCTATTTATAATTATTAGCAGAATTTTGATTTTCTAAATTACGTTTAATTATGAGTTTAGAAAGTGCATTCTCATGGATGATCTAGATAAACAAATTCTAAATGAAATTCAATGGACATTTCCATTAGTATCTCAACCATTCCATGAAATTGCAAAAAAATTTGATATTTCCCCAGAAGCGGTAAAAGAAAGACTCAAAAATTTAAAGAAAACTGGAATCTTAAGACAGCTTAGTGCAATTTTTGATACTAGAAAATTAGGTTACAAAAGTTCTCTTGTAGCAATGGAAATTGAACCAGACAAACTAGAGTATATAGCAAGTCAAATTAATCGTCATCCTGGGGTAAGTCATAATTATGAGCGAGAACATCAGTTTAATCTTTGGTTTACTTTGGCCACTCCACCAGGAACCGATTTAAAAACCGAAGTTGACAAGTTCAAAAAACTTCCAGGAATTTTAAAAACTAGAATGCTTCCAACAATTAAACTATTCAAAATTGGCGTGAAACTTGAAATGGTTGAGGATAAAAAACAAGAAGTAAAACCTAGTGAAGAAAAGAAAAAAATTCTTGATGTCAAGTTTGTTCCTACTGAAGAAGACAAAGAATTCATCAGAGAGTTACAAAAAGATCTAGCAATTACTGATAAACCATTTTTGAAAGCAGCACAAAAGCTTGGAATGTCAGAAGATCAAATTTTTGAAAAACTAAAACACTACGAAGAAATAGGCGTAATGCGAAGATATGCTGCTATCCTAAGACATAGGGATGTTGGTTTTGTAGCAAATGGAATGATAGTTTGGAAGGTTCCTGAACAAAGAATTATTGAGGTTGGAGAAAAATTAGGAGCATTCCCACAAGTAAGTCACTGCTATCAAAGACCTGTTTATCCAGATTGGCCTTACAACGTTTTCTCTATGATTCACTGTAAAAGCCAAGAGGAGGCTTCTGACATGGCAAAAGAAATTCAAAACCAAATCAATGTAGATGAATACAAGATTTTGTTTAGTGCAAAAGAGTTCAAAAAGACACGAGTAGAATATTTTGTAGAACAAAACTTTAGTTTAGAAGAAACAATTCCGGCCTAAAATTACAGTTCGTTATCATCATGCCCTACTACATGTGTAGGGCAAAAGTAAGCATCATTCATGTTACAATAGTATAGTGAATCATTTCCACACTCCTTGCAAGGTGGCTTTATGTCATTTTCTGAAAGTTTTGTGTGATACATCTTGGTTTTGTGAGAAATTTGACCATCTTTGTAAATTCTAGTAAAATTAGTAAAATATGCCATATCATCAGCACTTAGATTGACATTATTCTGAATTTTCTTGATTAATGATTCCCATTTATCATATTTCCCAATTTTTGCTAGCTTCAACCTCTCTATGATTTCAACTGTTTTTTTAGAATCCATTGGTTCTTGCATTCAAAACAACTATTGTACAGTTGCTTTTAGCTCATAAGGCGGCCAAGTATTATACAAATCATCAATTTCTTTCATGTCTGAAGAATTGATGTAATTTCCATCTGACATTGAAGCAAACTGCTCAATTTCTTCTTCACTAATTACAGTTGGAAACACTGATGCAATTCCTTGTTTTGATAAAATGAATTTTATTGCAAGTTCTGTAATAGTCAAATCATTTCTTTCAGCTATTGTACGTAGCTGTTCTACTTTTTTAATTGCTGCACGTACCCACTCACCTTTTCTGACAGAGCGATGGTCTTTTTCATCAATCTTTGTATTTTCATCTACTTTACCAGTAAGAATTCCAGATGCGTCAGGAACCCGAACAAGAATTCCAACATTCTTTTTGACAGCATTATCTAATAGTTCATTTCCAGGAGTCTGCTCTAAAATGTTGTAAACCGTTTGAACTGCACTAATATTGTCACGGTTCATTGCATCCATTCCCTCCTGTGTCCACCCAATGGCAGGACCAAGAGCTATTTGGCAGGCTTTGATTTTTCCTTGTTCAATTAATTTATCAAAAGTTTGAAAAATCACATCATCGTGAATGTGACGCAGTTTCGGATTGTGTAATCCATAAACATCAACATGATCAGTTTGTAATCTTTCTAAACTATTTTTTAATGCGTTATTTGTAAATTCGGGATCAAAAAACTGTGGTAATTCATTATGACCAATTTGTCCTACATTTGAAAAATCATAACCATATTTTGTTGAAAGAACAATTTCATCACGCATCCCTTTGAATACTTCCCCAATTAGCTTCTCACTTTTTCCTTTCCCGTACATATCAGCTGTTTCAAACAAGTTAATTCCAACATCATAGGCCTTTTTTAACATCCTTCTTGCTTCATCTTCTTCAATCTTTTTTCCCCACCAAGCAAGTGCGATTGACCAAGCACCAAATCCTATTTCAGAAACTTTGATTCCACTTTTGCCTAAAGTTTTGTATTTTAATTTACAACACTCCTAAATTTTTCTAATTTTGAATTGATTTGTTCATCGCTCAAAACTGGTGTCCCTGCTGGAATTTCTTCATTTATGTTTATCCAAGATTTGCAACCTTGATATTCTGATTTTATTGGAATTTTATGTTTAGGAATTTTGAAAACTCGAAGAAAAATAGCCTTTAACGGTTTTTTAGGCATCCAGTTTCTTCTTTCTTTAATATAGGATTCACTCCAAATATGAAAATCAGATAATGCATTAATTTTTTCATCAGATGAAATATCTACTTCGTCTAAAACTTCGGCATAAGATGAAATGATGTTAGAACTATTTTCTGGTTGTTCATTCTTCACTTCTTCTAAATATTTTTGATAATCTGGCTTTATGTTTTTGAAATCTTGATGTTCAAAAGTTGGAAATAAAAGAAATTTTTTCGCTTCAATTTTAAATCCAGAGTCTGTTTCTAAAATTCCACCCTTTCTTAAAATGACTGTTTGGTTACCATTCTCTAAAGCCTTTACAACAGTGGCCCATTCTTTTAGTCCATTCACTAACCTAAACTCGTAATTAGAGGAATAATATCCTTTTTGACACATACAATCATTGGTGTATCTACCTTAACATAGGCTGAAACTTTAGTTTCTCTCAAATCCATAATTAGATTTTGAAAGTCTCGAAGATCATCTGTTTCAAACGCTAACATGAAATCTTGATCATCAATTCCAAATGAATAGGTCGTGTTTAGAATTATTCCTGGGTATTTTTGGCTGACATTGATATGTTCTTCCATCATTTGTTGTCTTTGCTGTCTTGGTAACAAATACCACTCTCGAGTTTTTGTAAATGGATATACTACAACATACTGTTTTGGTTCAGTACCATCAACAAAGGATAGTGTTAATCCCTTTTTTGCATAAATTGATGACCTTGTACAAGAAAGATACACTTGTGCTGGTGTGATATATTTTCCAATGACTGTAAGGTAAAGTTTTGATATCACATTTTGAATTTCGTCGACTGATTTGGCAGCAAACCAAAATAAAAAGTCAGCATCATCACGTAATCCTAAAGTTGAATATGATCTAAATTTTATACCTGAATTTCGAATTATATTTTCTACTTCTCTAGCAGATTCTTCTTTAGCTAAATCTGCCATCCATCTCCACTTTGAATCTATTTTGAAGAATGAAAAATTAAAGAAATATTGTCCATCGTCAGCATTTTCCATGTCATCCACAATATTTTAGACCCTATTTAAACAAAAAACAATTTTTGAAAGTTATGATTTTTTTTAAGATTGACCTTTTACTATCCAATCATAGCCTTTCTTTTCTAATTCATCTGCAAGAGATGCATCGCCAGTTTTTAGAATTTTACCGTTAGCAAAAACATGTACAAAATCTAATTTCTTTAAGAATTTCAAAATTCTTGCATAATGTGTAATTAAAATCACGGTTGCATCTTTTGTTGAAACTTCACTAATTGCTTTTGCAACTGATTGTACCGCATCAATGTCTAGTCCTGAATCAGGTTCATCAAGAATTGAAATCGTTGGTTTTAAAACTGCCATTTGTAAAACTTCAGAACGTTTCTTTTCTCCACCTGAAAACCCTTCATTCAGATATCTTGATAAGAATTCATCTGACAAACCAACTTGTTTAAGATTATCTTTAAGATATTTTTGAAATTCTCTTACTGTGATGAAAACTTCACGATCTTCACCTTGTAGTGCTTTGCTTAGTGCATTGTAAGATGTTCTCAGAAAATGTGAATAACCAACACCAGAAACCTCTGTAGGATATTGAAAACCTAAGAACAAACCTTTTTTTGCCCTTTGATCAGCTTTAAGTTTCAAAATGCTCTCTCCATCAAGCAAAATGTCTCCTTTTGTGACTTCATACTTTGGATGTCCTAAGAGTGTGTAAGCTAGTGTACTTTTACCAGAACCATTTGGTCCCATAATTGCATGAACTTGACCTGGACCTGTCTTTAGATTAACTCCTTTGAGAATTTCTTTTCCCTCTCTTGTTACATGCAAGTCTTTGATTTCAAGTACAGTCATAAATTCAATGGAATTTTTTTCTGTATATAACACCGACGAATTTTAGCTAATCCTAATCAGTTACATTCTAGAAAATTAGAATAAAAAATAGAAAAGAAGGGGTGGGTTAGATTTTAGCAAGTGTTGGTCTCAGTGTTACCTTGAGTTGGTAACTGGTTAGAATCTCTTTGCATCGATTACGAATTGTGACCTCAGTCACGCCTGCAATACTTGATACATCTCGCTGAAGCACGTTTTGGCCTAAGAGTACAGAGGCAACATACAGATATGCAGCAGCAATACCATTTGGAGCCTTTCCATCAGCAATGCTACTGTTTTTGGTTTTTTCAGCAATTTCTAATGCCAGTCTTTCAACTCTGACATCTGTTTTTGATAGATTGGCAATCTTTGAGATGTACTTGTCCATTGTGACAATGGGTGCAGTGAAATTTCCCATCTCCATTACCATTGTTCTATAATATCTTGCTGCAAGTTTTACTTTTGCTTTAACTTCTTTTTGTGCACAAAGTCCTTGACAAATTTCATTTAGTGATCGTACTACCTCACATTGTTTGCATGCCATGTAGATTGTAGCTGCAGAAATACTAGCAACCGATTTTCCTTTCACATCCATTTTATCATCCAAATTTCTGTAAATCATGGATGCAGTTTCCAAAACATTCTTTGTAAGAGAAAGACTATTACACGCTTCACCAATTTTTGTAAGAACGTTTGCAAGTCTTCTTTCTCTTGGAGAGGAAACTCTAACTCTTTGTTGCCATTTCCTGAGATTGTGCATTTGGTTTGCAATCTCTGTGTTGATTGATTTTCCACTAAAGTCCTTTGTACTCATGGAAATCTCTGTTGTTATTCCCAAATCATGTTGAGAATAAGTTGTTTGGCCTGTTGCTCTAGCTAATTTCATTTTTTCTTCTAGACTTGAGCCTTTTGATTCTGGACCATAATCTGCTATTTGATCTGCTACGACAACGCCGCAACCAGAGCAAATTATTTCCCCATTCTGAACATCATCTATGAGTGAAGATTGACATTCAGGACAGGATTGGGTTTCTAGTGTATTCATTTTCTTTTTCTCCTAAATTTTTTTTGTTTTTTTGCAGGAGAATGTTCAATTGTGAAAACTTTCTTGCCAGTGAATTTTTTAATATTGTTTGTAAGCGGTGCCGCAGAAGCATATGGTTTTTTAACTGGTCCAATCAGTTCCATAACTTTTGCAATCTTGCTACTTTTTTCGTCGCAGAGAATTTGACCTTCATCAACTAACTTTGTAAGTTGGACAATTACTCTGCCACTTTTGGCCAGATGCATTACTTCGCCTACCTCCTGCAATTAATTTTAGAATTAAATTACTGTTATCATAGACTTCTGTCAACTTTACTTTAGCTCAAAGCTATATTCGATCTTATTTCGATTGTTTTTTACGTTTAGAAACTAGTTTTTCAGAAATCTTGTTGAGAATTTTTGTTTTTGTCAAAGAATCTTTTGGTAATACAACATAACCAGACCTGACATATGATCTTCTTGGAAATCTTACTTTTTCAGATGATTCAGCTATTTCATATCCTGCAGCTTTTGTTGCATCAATTAATTCTTTGAGTGATGGATCAAAAATGCATTTTTCTTTATCTAATCTTCTCCCTTTGTTTCTTGGTAGGGTTTTGTTGAAATAATCCAACCAGATTACGACATGCTCGTAATCTTTCATTTTATCACTTTACTAGAATTGCGTTAACGACTCCGTCTTGTCCAGGCCGCGAAATAACTATACACTTTCCTTCTTGTGTTTCAAGTATCGCGCCTTTTGTTATGACGCCACGACGTTGATAGTCGTTGTTAGTTGGATTTTCTAAAACCTTGATAATTTTTGTTTTTTTAACTTTTGAATTTGGAGCTGATAAATTAACAAAATCAATTGTTTTTAATCCTGTTTTTTGATTTTTTCCGCGAACTTTTCTTGTCACAGTTTCTTGTGGAGCAACTAGAGCTTCATTTGGATATCGATCCATTTCATATTTTCTTCTAACACGTAGTGGATGTCTTCGTCCTCCAGTTAATTTGCTTGTCGCCAAGTTTTCTACGGATTTTTTCATAATACCCTTTTAATCCACTCTAATTTATACAAAACGCCAGTTTTTGCTTTGAAAAAGTAATTTTGTGTTTTTTAGAAAATTAAGCTGTTGTAGTAGGAGGATTTGCTACAGGTGGTTGTGTAGTTTTTCTTACTTTCTTGAATAATTTTTCTTTTAGGGTATCTGAATCTCCTTGAATACCAAAATACTTTTGAAATTTTTCTGTTGTAGAATAAATTCTTAATCTACCAACATTTTGATGTGAAACAAAATCTAACTGTCTCAGTTCTTTTAGATGTGCATAAACTCCACTGCCACGAATTTCAAGTAATTGCTTTGATGAAATTGGTTGCATGTAAGCAATGTATGACAAAGTTTTCAAAGTAGCTTTTGGCAAAATTGGTTTTGATGCATATCTTCTGATCACAGAACTATATTCGGGTTTTAGTTGAAAGACGTAGTTACCATCGGGCAGAATTACAATTTCGATAGCTTTGAAAGCCGATTTTGTCTTTTTCATCAAATTTGTAAGTAAAGTGAGTGTTTTTATCCTGGATTCTGTGCCTGAGGCCCTGATAATCTCTTCTACTGTTAATGGTCTGCCTGCAGAATATAGCGCAGCCTCAATATTCGCTGTCGCCTCATCTTCATTTTCAGCTCTGACCATGAATCAAAAACACCATTGAAATCTACTTAAAAGAAACCTTTCTCCATCTTTGATCAGCTCGTTAATTTTCATTTAACAAGATAATTTTGATATCATCATTTTCCTGTTCAAGGTGAACCTTTTCGTCTCTAGCCAGAAACAAAACAGCAAAAAAGCACCTGATTGCATCAATAGGATCTAAATCTGAGATTATGTTTTGTAATAAACCAGAACCTGTAGACTTGATTTTTTTTACTATCAAATCTTCGTACTTGCCAATGATGTTTTCAAGAGAAGTAAAGTACTCATCAAAGTTAGGAGCTTCGACTGGTTCAAATCTCATTTGATTTCCTCGTCTAGAGCGAGGATTTGCAATAGTGCCAATTAGATTTTCTAATAAAGTCAATAACTCATCCAAAGAAACAGGATATGTTGATTCATGTCTGTATGGGATATCAATCAAATCAATATCTAAATCAGTTCGTTGAGTAAGTGGCTTTTTTTCCATAGCAGCTTTTTGAAGTGCAAAAATACTCTCTACTTTCATTCGATAAATTAATGACGAAGAATGTGCTGCCATCCCCGCCACTCTCAAATCCTTCTCATCCATCTTTTCTAGAATCTTTTTCAAAATGTCTAAAATTCGAATTAAATCAATTTCCCAAATGTCTTTTTTGCTTATGCTAGCTGGATCAAATAGAATGTTTACTGGTTCCTGTGATAAACCAATCGCTTCATCCTCAGTCATGAAGAAAATCTAATTCAATTCCATAATATCTAAAGGCTTTATTTTTTTCCTGTTTTCTGTCAACTCTTATATTATTAATAAAAAATCACTACCGCATTGAAAGCAGCCAGAATTGTAGAGCCAAATAAACCACTTGAAATATCTGAATTAGAAATTCCAAAACCAAGTGGAAAAAAAGCCACTTACTCAACGAACTGATTTAGATATTGATTT
>DRGT01000017.1 GCA_011055585.1 Candidatus Nitrosopumilus sp.
AAGGAAATGATTGTATCTTTGGCGGTGAAGGTGATGACATTATTTTTGGGGATGAAGGCAATGATGGTTTGAATGGAGGCGAAGGAAATGACATCATCAAAGGTAAATCGGGAAGCGATGTCATTACAGGTGGTACTGGAATGGATATAATTGATGGTGGCGATGACAATGATTCATGTACAGACGCCAATAACTCAGATGGCGATCTAGTAGTAAAATGCGAATCTTAGTTTAGTAATTTATTTCAGAAAAACCTCATGCTGAATTCTTTTAGTTCTATATAGCCAGTATGGAAAATATTACGAATAAAAAGAACCAAAATTCATTCCAAATGATGGCCAAGTCCAAAAAACTATTTGAAGAAGCGAAACGAGTTATTCCATCGGGAGTTAATAGTCCTGTTAGATATTACGAACCATATCCATTCTTTGCAAAAAAATCACAAGGTGGCCATATTTGGGATGAAGACAATAATCGTTACATTGATTTTTGTAATGGTTATGGTGCATTATTACTTGGCCATACAAGAAAAGAAATTATTTCTTCAGTTTCAAAGCAACTAAAAAATGGGACTCTGTTTGGAACACCATCAGAACAAGAAATAAAATTATCAAAATTAATCATTAGAAACTTTCCATCAATAAACAAAGTTCGTCTTGTAAACACTGGTGCCGAAGCAACAATGACTGCAATTCGATTAGCTAGAGGATTCACCAAGAAGAACAAAATCATAAAATTTGAAGGATGTTATCACGGGGCCCATGATTCTGTATTAGTTAAAGCTGGTTCTGGCTCAGCTCATTATGGAATTTCAGTTTCTGAAGGTGGTTTAAAGGAGATTTCAAAAAACACACTTGTTGTTCAATACAATAATTCTGACGAATTACAAAAAGTCGTTAGAAAAAACAAAGACATTGCAGGAGTTATAGTGGAACCAATACTTGCAAATATGGGATTAATTCTTCCTGAAAAAAATTTTCTAAAAGACATTAGAAAAATTACTAAAGAAAATAACATTCCATTGATATTTGATGAAATAGTTACTGGGTTTAGAGTTTCTCCTGGTGGAGCACAACAACATTTTGGAATAAAACCCGATATCACAACTTTGGGAAAAGCTCTTGGCAATGGCTTTACCATAGCTGCAGTTGGTGGGAAAAAAGAGATTATGGAACAATTAACACCTGGAGGTAAAGTATACCAAGCAAGCACTTTTGCTGGAAATCCAATTTCAGTGAGTGCTGCAATCAGCTCTATTACTACAATGAACAAAATCAAAAACAAGCTATATCCAAGACTTGAACGATACTGTGCTTTACTCGCTAGAGCATTAGATGATATTGCAGCTGACTTGAAAATCCCCCACCAAATCAATTTCACAGCCTCAATGTTGCAGATTTTCTTTACAAAAACACCTGTTGTGGACTATAAATCTGCCACAAAGTCAGATGCAAAAAAATTCAAAAAACTATTTCATTCATTATTGAAAAAAGGAGTTTTTGTGGCACCCTCTCAGTTTGAGGTAGTTTTTCTATCCGATGCTCACACAAAGACCGATTTCAATGATGCACTAAACGCATATCATTATGCATTAAAAGCGGTGAAGAATTGAAATATAAAATTGGCACACGAGGAAGTCAGCTTTCCCTTGCACAAACAAACTGGGTTATTTCAGAATTAAAAAAAGTTAATCCAGATACAGAATTTGAAATCAAAACAATCAAGACAAAAGGCGATACTGACGCACGACCATTATTTACAATTGATCAAAAAGGAATTTTTGAAAAAGAAATTGATAGAGCAGTCGCAGAAAAAGAGGTGGATTTTGCAGTTCATAGCATGAAAGACGTTCCTTCAAGACTTGCAGAAAATCTAGTTCTTGCATGCGTTCCAAAACGTGAGTCACCAAACGATGTCTTTATTTCAACTCAAGAAAAAACTCTTGAAAATATTGAATCTGGCGCAGTAATTGGAACAAGTAGTCTTAGAAGAGCTGTCCAAATCACAAGAAAACGACCAGATTTGGTAGTAAAACCAATCAGAGGAAATATTGAAACTAGAATTAAAAAAATTGATGAAGAAAATTACAATGCAATAGTACTAGCCAAAGCAGGAATATCACGACTTGGACTTGATGTAAAATTTTCAAATCTACCAATTAGAGAATTTTTTCCTTCACCTGGACAAGGTGCTTTAGCAATAGTTGCAAGAGAGGATGATTCTGATACTATTTCGATGCTAAAAAAAATTGAAGACAAAGATACTAGGGCGGAAATTGAATCTGAAAGAGCACTATCAAATTTTGTAGAATCTGGTTGTAGGTTTCCTGTTGGTGCTTATGCAAAATCCAATGGAGAAAACCTATCACTCAAGGTAATGGCCTTTTCAGTCGATGGAAAAAAATCAATGCTTGTTGAAAAAACTGGTGATAAAAGTGACCCAAAAGGATTGGGGAAAATGGTTGGTGAGGAACTTGTTAAGCAAGGAGTAAATGAACTTGCATTAAATTGGAGAGAAAAAGTAGAGGAGTGGAACAAAAAATGAGCGGTAAAGTTTACCTTGTTGGGGCAGGACCAGGTGATGATAAATTAATCACTGTTAAAGCAGTCGAGCTTTTGAAAAAAGCTGATGTTGTACTATACGATAGATTGGTAAGTAAAAAAATTCTATCAATAATTCCAAAGAAAGCTGAAAAGGTATACGTTGGACGAGCAGCAGGGGATGATTACAAACATCAAGATAGCACAAATGAGTTAATGTTAAAGTTTGCAAAAAAGAAAAAAAATGTCGTTAGATTAAAGGGCGGAGACCCAATAATGTTTGGTAGAGGTGGAGAAGAGGCAGAATTTCTTAAAAGTCACAAGATAAAATGTGAAATCGTTCCAGGCATTACATCAGGAATTGGTTCTGCTACCTATTCTGGAATTCCTCTTACTCATAGAAAACATGCTTCATCAGTAGTTTTTGTAACTGGTCATGAAGATCCTGAAAAGAAAAAAGAATCAGTGAAATGGAAAAGACTAGCAAAATCTGTTGATACTATTGTGATTATGATGGGCCTTTCACGAATTGATATTATTTGCAGGGAATTGGCTAAAGGTGGAATGGCAAAAAATACCCCTGTAGCAGTAATTCAAAACGGTACAACTCCTAAACACAAAACCATCAAAGGCACAATCTCAAATATTGCTCAGAAAGTAAAGCAACAAAAAATAAAACCACCCTCTATAATTATAATAGGCAAAGTTGTTGATCTTTCAAAAACAATAGGTTGGAAATAATATGCTTCAAGGAAAAACAATCGCAATCACTCGCTCAAAGGATGATTCTCAAGAGTTTATTGAATTAATGACAAAAGATGGTGCAAAGACCTTGCCCCTTCCAACAATTGAGCTTGTAAGCAAGGGTGAAAAAATTGTTGAAGAGTTTCTAAATCATCTGAAACTAGAAGATCCTGATTACTCTGTGTTTATGAGCTCAAAAGCGGTCAAACTACTTTTTGATATGGCAAAGCAAGTTTCAAAATTACAACAACTACAACTTGCAGTTGCAAATACAACTGTAGTTGCAGTTGGACCAAAAACAAAAACTGCACTTGAAAATGAAAGAATCAAAGTATCACATATGCCAAAAAGATTTTCATCTGTTGGAGTGGGTGAAGTTTTTACAAAACTAAATGCAGTTGGAAAAAAAGTCATCGTCCCTCGAAGTGGAGCTTCTACACCTTTTCTAAAAAATCTTCTTGAAAAAATTGGTTTAGAGGTAAATGAAATTCATCTCTATGATGTTTGCGCATTTCGTGATACAACTCAATGGAATGAATTTAGAGAACTTTTTTCTCAATCAAAGATAGATGGAATTGTTTTTACCAGTGTGTCCTCTGTAAGAGCTTTTTTTGAAATAATGTTAAAAGATTATGAAGAAAAAAACCTTCTAAACATTTTACAAAAGATTAACGTTGTAGCTATTGGATCATTCACAGCTGACGAATTGCAAAAGTTTAACGTTGAAAACATTACTGCACAAGTGCATACCGTCCCTGGCGCATTTGATACAATAAAAAATATTTTTGTTAGCTAGAGCTATTTAGCTATACCTATTTTTCCTCATGTATTTATAATATAACGGGGTTATGTCAACGATGGCAACTGAGAATATTCAGATGGATTATTCGAAATATGATTTCAAAGATTCTACAGACATGTATGTCCATCTTAGCAAGAAAGGACTATCAAAAGAAACTGTCATTAGCATCAGTAAACTGAAAAATGAACCACAATGGATGCTTGATTTTAGATTACGAGCTTTTGAAGTATTTATGAAAAAACCAATGCCAAACTGGGGTGCTGACCTTAGTACGATTGATTTTCAAAATATCTATTATTATGCAAAGGCGTCTGAAAAAACTGAAAAAAACTGGGATGATGTTCCAGAAAATGTCAGAAACACATTTGATAAACTTGGTATTCCAGAAGCAGAAAAGAAATTCCTTGCTGGGGTTGGCGCTCAATATGAGTCCGAAGTAGTATATCATCACCTAAGAGAGGATTTAGAAAAACAAGGAGTAATTTTCTTAGATACTGATACGGCATTAAAAGAAAAACCAGAACTTTTCAAAAAATACTTTGCAAAAATAATTCCACCTGAAGATAACAAATTTGCTGCGCTAAACAGTGCAGTATGGAGCGGTGGCTCATTTATCTATATTCCTCCAGGAATTACGGTTGACATGCCTTTACAAGCATACTTTAGAATCAATGCAGAAAATATTGGTCAATTTGAAAGAACTTTGATTATTGTTGATGAAGGTGCTCAGGTTCATTACATTGAAGGTTGTACAGCTCCTGTTTATTCATCTGAATCTTTACACTGTGCAGTTGTTGAATTAGTTGCTCTCAAAGATGCAAAGCTACGATACACTACAATCCAAAACTGGAGTAGCGATGTATACAACCTTGTAACAAAACGTGCTCATGCGTACGAAGGCGCAACAGTTGAGTGGATTGATGGAAATATTGGAAGTAAAATCACAATGAAATACCCTGGAATCTACTTACTTGGAGAAAGAGCATATGGTGAAACACTTTCAGTTGCTTTTGCAGGAAAAAACCAACATCAAGATACAGGTGCAAAGATGATTCATTTGGCACCTAATACGACATCAAAGGTTACATCAAAATCTGTCAGTCGTCTTAATGGTAGGTCTACTTACAGAGGACTGCTAAAAGTGGTAAAAAATGCTACAAATGTAAAAGCAACTGTGAGATGTGACGCATTACTACTAGACGATACTGCAAAAACAGATACCTACCCTTACATGGAAATTGATGCGGAAGATGCCACAGTTACTCATGAAGCAACTGTAGGAAAAATCGGCGATGAACAAATCTTCTACTTGATGTCAAGAGGATTCAATGAAGAAGAAGCACTATCCCTTATAGTAAATGGATTCATGGAGCCATTTACAAAAGAACTTCCTATGGAATATGCTGTCGAACTCAACAGGCTCATCAAATTAGAAATGGATGGATCTGTAGGCTAATCAACTCGTCTCCACAATGTTCTGATTAACCATGTCACTAGCATTATCATCTATAGATTTAAGCCATATTGAAAAACTATCTTCATCTAAAAAAGAACCAGATTGGCTAAAGGAATACAGACAAAAATCTCTTTCAATCTACCACGAATTACCTCTTGAAATTTCATCATTATACAGCAAGTACACTGATGCACGAAAATTATATCCAGAACAAGTATTACTATCCACAAGTTCTGATTCTGCGATACCAGATTTTCTTAAAAAAAGATTCACTGAGCTTGAAAACACAAATTGTATCATTCAAATTGGCGCAAACATTATCCGTGTAAATATTTCAGATGAATTAAAATCAAAAGGACTAGTAATATCCTCAATTGATGATGCCTTAAATAATAATTATGATCAAGTTAAGAAGGCATTTGAGGCATCAAACCCTAAAGAAGATAAATATACTGCGTTAAACAATGCAGCATTTAATTCAGGAATGTTTGTTTACATTCCTAAAAATTTAATTTTAGATGAACCAATTCATATTCTTTCGAGTTTATCACTAGATGGAATTTCAACAATAACTCGTAATGTAATTATTGCAGATGAATCAAGTAAAGCAAACATCGTCCAAGAGTTGTATGCCCCAAAATCTTCAAAACATCAAGCCTACTTGGAATTGCTAAACACAAACGTGGCAGCAAATGCCCAACTTGACGTCACAACTCTACAGATGATGGATCAAAGTACTGTTAATTTTTCCACTAGGAGAACTGATGTGGCACAGGATGGTAAAATAAACTGGTATCTTGGTCTTTTTGGAGCCTTGCTATCTAGATATAGAATAGGTTACCACCTAAATGGAACTGGCGCATCTGCAAATGACTCTGAGGTGATATTTGGAAATATTGATCAATCATTTGATTTACAAACAAACGTGGTTCATAATAGTCCTGCAACAGAAGCCAGGGTTAACGAGAAATCAATTCTAAAAGACAAATCAAAATCATTGTTTAAGGGAATGATTAGAATTAACGAAAATGCAAGTAAATCTCAATCCTTCCTTTCGGGGCGTTCAATTTTGCTTGATAAGAATGCAAAATCAGATGCAATTCCAGGACTAGAGATTTTTACAAATGATGTAAAGGCTACACACTCTGCATCGGTAGCACAAATCGATGAAGAACAAATCTTCTATCTAAATACAAGGTGTCTTAGCCACTCTGAAGCTGAAAGAGTAATAGTAGAGGGATTTTTAGAACCTCTTTCACGAAAAATGTCATATCAAGTTAGAGCGTGGATAGCATACTTGATAGAATCCAAGTGGCAAGGACGTGAATTAACAATCAACACTGATGAAGAGCTAAGAAAATTTGTCGAGGTTGAAGAAACCCGCTATGATGAAAATGCTGAAATTGAGCAACATTACAAATACAGGTGATAAAGTTGCAAAGTGCGAGCTTATCAATTGAAAATATTAGAAAGGACTTTCCAATTTTAGATAGAAGAGTACGTGATAACAAACCTCTAGTTTATCTAGATAATGCCTCAACTACTCAAAAGCCAAAACAAGTTATCGATACAATTACGAATTATTATAATAACTATAACGCAAATATTCACAGATCAGTCTATTCAATAGCTGAAGAAGCAACTGAAGCTTATGAAAAGACTAGAGACAAAGTTGCCAAATTCATTAATGCTCCAAAACGTGAGGAAATAATTTTCGTTAGGGGAACAACTGAAGGAATTAACCTAGTAGCATATGCATGGGGCCGTAAAAACATCAAAGAAGGTGACATCATAGTTACAACTGAATACGAACACCATAGCAACATTGTTCCTTGGCAACTTTTGGTGAAAGAGAAAGGTGCAAAATTAGAATACATTGGTGTTGATGATGATGGAGAATTAATTTTAGATCAACTTGACAAATATCTGGCCACCGGCAAAGTTAAACTAGTAACTTTTAGCCTAGTGTCAAACGTTTTAGGAACAATTAGTGATTATGAAAAAATAATCTTAAAATGCAAACAAGCAGGAGTAAAAACACTTGTAGATGCTGCTCAAGCAGTTCCACATATGAGAGTTGATCTTGAAAAATTAGGATGCGACTTTTTTGCATTTTCAGGACACAAGATGCTAGGCCCTACTGGGGTTGGAGTTTTGTGGGTAAAAAAAGAGGTCCTAGAAACAATGGATCCTTTCCATGGGGGTGGTGATATGATACGTGAGGTTCACAAGTACGAAACTACATGGAATGATTTACCATACAAATTTGAAGCAGGAACTCCCAACATTGCAGATGTAATTGGTTTTGGTGCAGCACTAGATTATCTTTCTAATCTTGGAATGGATAATGTAAGAAATCATGAAATTGAATTAACAAAATATGCTTTAGAAAAAATGTCACAGATTAAAGGAATTGTGATTTATGGAACAAAAGACATTTCAAAACGCGGTGGAGTAATCTCATTTAACTTTCATGATATTCATCCACATGATATTGCAACAATTGTTGATAGAGAAGGCATTGCAATTAGATCGGGCCATCACTGTGCACAAGTTTTGATGGAGAGATTAGATGTTGCTGCAACAAACCGTGCTAGTTTCTATATCTATAACACAAAAGATGATGTGGACAAACTCATCCAGTCATTAGCGAAAGTTTCAGAGTTGTTTAAATTATGAGTGATCCAATTTACACAGAAATACTAATTGATGAAGGAGAACATCCACAAAATAAAGGAACGATTGAAAATCCAGACTTTTCTCAACACGATTCAAACCCAATGTGCGGAGATAGCATCACACTTGAAGCGAAAATAGATGGAAAATCCATTAGTGATATAAAATGGGACGGTGAGGGATGCACAATTTGTAAAGCATGTACTTCAGTTCTAACACAACTAACAAAAGGAAAAGAACTTGATTATGCAAAAAATTTGAAGAAAGAAGAAATTTTATCAGAACTTGGATTAGAACATTTAATCAAGACAAGTCCAGTTAGAATAAAATGCGCTTTACTATCATTGAAGGTACTAAAACTTGGCCTGTATTCTTATTTGGCAAAGCAATCGGTTGATTCAAAATCTCCCGATAGCTTAAAAGAAGAGGCAGCAAAACTCTACTAATAATGGGTGATTTCACTCCTAAAATCCCTATACAGATTCAGATTAGAAAGATAATTTTTGAAAAATTTAATGATCCTGAAGTTAGATTTTCAAATGACGAAATATTTGAATTGATTAAAAAAAATGGTGACATTGATCAATCTTGGATAATTGATGACATGGAACCATTTTTTCACGAAATATGTGATAGTGGATTAACAAGAAACATTGCACAAGATTTGACAACAATTTGGCTAAAGCTATTCGATAATGTTGAAAAACTCCATTGTGATTCTTGCAATAATGATGTTTATTTAGGAAAATCAGAAGATAGAGTTTGTCCTAATCCCGATTGCAAGGCAACTATTTAGCACGTTCTCTTTTCGCTGCGTCTTCTAGGGATTGTATCATTGGTAATCTTTCTCCCGTAAGATAAAGAACAAGAGCTCCACCAGCAGTACTGATGTGATTAATTTTTTCTACCAATCCATACCTTTTCAAAGCAGAGGTAAGATGTCCACCACTTACGATTGTAGTAGCCATTGAATTTGCAACTCCTTCTAACAAAGCCTTTGTGCCGTAACTGAATTGCTCTTTTTCAAAGAAACCTGGGGGACCACTAATGAAAACTGTTCCAGCACCAGAAATTATTTTATTATAATGCTCAATCGTCTTTGGACCAATATCATAGACAAGATCACCTTTGTTTACATCTCTAACATCTAATTCAACTCTGGAACCATCTTTGTCTACTGCAACATCAACAGGAGTTGAAAAAACATCAGGATACTCACCAATCAAAGAATGTGCTTTTGTTACTATCTCTTCTTCTCTTTTAATGCCCAATGCAGATTTTATTCTGCCTTGTGCTCTCATGAAAACATTACCAATTAATCCAGTCAGTAAAACATGGTCTGCCCTACCATTTTTTATGAGAAGTTTAATCGCTTCTAATCTATCTAGTACTTTTGCCCCACCTAAGACAATTACATGAGGAGCCTTTGCAACTGTCATAATCTCATCTAGTTTTTTTACCTCGTGTTCTACAATCCTTCCAGCACATGCAGGTAACACCTTAGGGAATCCAACAATTGATGGATGTGATCTGTGAGCACTTGGAAATGAATCTAATACACACAAATCAAATAGTTTTGCCAATCTTTGTACCATGATAGTTTTTGCTGCATCAGAAGGAGAAAACTCATAATTTTCTTCTGCGCACAATCTTAAATTATCAAGTAACAAAACTTCTCCATTTTTCAAATTTTTAATTTCATTTTGAGCTGCAGAACCAATTACGTCTTGAACATATTTGATATCTTTTTTTAATAACCGTTCAAGAACTTTGCCATGTTTTTCCATTCCAGTATAATCTTTATTTCCAACTCGGCCCTGATGTGATGCAACAACAACTTTGGCGTCAGATAACGCTTCAATTGTTTCTGTAGCTTCTTCAATTCTCTTAGTGCCTATAATCTCCATTGTTTCTGGATCAATAGGGCAATTCATATCAACCCGCAAAAAAACGGTCTTATCCTTTAACTCAAAATCATCTAGAGTTAAGAACTTCACGTCCTACCTTTTTCTTACAGGGTTAAAATCTTTGAGCCGATCAAAATCCAGAAGATTGATTCTAAATCATTTTAGATTTAGTGATAAATAATCTTAGAGCATCATGTATTTCCAAGATTTAGTGCACTAATCATTGAGAAAAATTAAAAATGATACTAATGAGTGATTGCTAGTTGCAAAATTGGATTTTTGACTTGAGATCAAGATCATTTGTTTTACTTGTTACAGCATTTGTTATTGTTTCACTTTTGGTTTATTTTGAAATAACTGTAGAATTTGACCAATCAGCAATTCTATACTTCGATTCAATTTCAGGAAACACTGTATTGGATTTATTTATGCAATCTATTACCGAAATTGGTGGTGTCATTTGGTCACTAATTTTTGCGATTGTGCTACTTCTTATCAAAAGAACTAGGAGAATTGGAATCACAATGATGATTTTGTTAGTGGTATCTACCATCCTTGTAGGTTACATCAAATGTGGTGTAGATAGAGATAGACCTGACATTGAATTTTCCGGCTATCCATTCCCAATTCCAATAGAGACAGATGCCTTCGCCTTATTCTGTGAGGGTGGCTTTAACGCATCATTTCCTTCAGGTCATACTGTTAGGGCAGTGATCTTTGGAATAATTCTTGGATACGCATTATCTGATAGATTCCCAAGAGGATGCTTTCTTTTACTACTTTATCCGCTATTAATGGCATTTAGTCGTGTATACATCTTGCAACATTATCCAATGGATGTGATTGGAGGAGCTATTCTTGGAATTTTCCTTGCGGGGGTATTGGCACAGAAAACAAAACTATACAAAATTTTAGAAAAATCAAAAACCTAATTTTTCTAAAACATTTCCGCTGATTAACACTATTGCATAGTGTTTATCGTCATGATGATATGTCCAATATTTGATGTCGCGTTCTTGATTATTATGTCTTAATCCATAGTTTACACTAGTTGTGACTATGTATCCAATTCTCTTTGCAAGTTTTGAATCCTTAGGCATCAGGACCTTGTAGCCATCTTTTCTATTCTCAAATCCCAGCTTCACCATTTCTGCTGCCGCATCTGAAGCACCTTTTTCATCTTTCAAATCAAAGATCTTCGCAATGGGGAGTTTTGAGGGATGAAATTCCATTGTATTATTGGTATTTTCAAAAATAACTAATATTTCTTCATGATCGCTTTTAAATGTGGCAATTTTTTATGTTAAATTTCTTAACTGAGAAGTCAAATCCTGATTATATTTACAACTTAACCTATCCTTTCATTAAAAAATATCTATGTCATTAGTGAGAGAAGCAAAAAAATTACAAGCAAAAAGACAAGAAGTTGGTAAACTAAAAAGGAAGAGTGCAAGAGAATTTCAGATAGAACAATCACTTCTTCAAAAATCATCATCCGGATTAGCCTCAGTTGAAAGAAAAATTGAATCAGCTAAAGAACAACTTTCTGATGTCTCAGATGTCTTGACACAAAGACTTGCTCAACAGGAGAGCATACAAAGACTTGTCGTCGCTGCAGAAGAAAAATTACAGCGTGAAAAAGATGCAAAAGAACAAGCAGAACAGGAAATAGAGTTTGCAGAATCTGGGGAAGAAAAAGATAACGCCAAAACAAGACTCGCCTCTATTATAGATGGAATTGATGAAATTTACTCAGAAATCAAACAAAGAAACAAGATGGCAAAAAAAGTGAATGTTGCTATTGAAGAATTTTCAAAATCAAAATCTAAAATTTCTACCAAAATTCAAAAAAAGGTTCATGAAAAACCTGAATTACAAAAATTAATCAAAAAAACCAAAAAAGCCTCTGTTCGCCTAGCGAAGAGAATGGCAAGTAAAACAAAACAAGAAGCATCTACTAAAGAGCATTTCAAAAAAGTCAAAGAAAAATTACAAGAATTAAAAGCAAAAAGGAGAAAGGCTGCTGCTAAACGGGCTGCTCAAAAAAGAAAATCTAACCCAAAACGAAAATCATCTAAAAAAGCTAAAAGAAAATCTAACCCAAAACGAAAATCATCTAAAAAAGCTAAAAGATGATAAGCTCAACTTGGAACCCTTTGTAGGATTAATATTGTTAGATAAAAATTAGAATTGTATGTCTATTGACGAAAAAATTTCTGTAGAAATTTCATCATTACCCGACTTAAAAAACCCCAAATTAATTTGTGGGTTACCTGGAAGTGGTTATGTTGGAAAATTAGCAATTGACTATGTTATTGATAAGCTGCAAGCAAAACAATTTGGAGATATCTATTCATCATCATTCCCACCTCAAGTTTCTGTTCAACCAGATGGAACTGTTGATTTAGTAAAAAACTCATTATACTATTGTCAGACAAGTGGTCAGGATCTTATTCTTCTTACTGGAGACGCTCAACCTGTATCTGCACCAGGAGAATATGCCCTAGGAGAAAAAATAATTGAATTATGTAAAAAAATGAATGTAACTGAAATCTATACTCTAGCTGCATATATTACAGGAAAATTTTCAAAAATTCCTAAAGTTTACGGAACTGGAACTACATCTGAAATTGTAAATGAATTTTCAAAATTTGGAATATCAAAGATGGATAAAGGTAACATTACGGGAATGAATGGCGTCATTATTGGAATTGCAAAACGCTCTTCTATTTCGGGAATTTGTCTTTTGGGAGAAACTTCTGGTTATGTAATTGACGCTAAAGCATCAAAAGTAATTCTAGAATCACTACGCAAAATTTTGAATATTAAATTTGACATGTCAGAACTTGAAAAGAGAGCAAAGGATACTGAAGAAATAATCAGAGCACTTCGTTCCCAAGCAACTGCTCAAGGAATTCAGGATCAACCAGTTACAGCACCTAGTGGTTCTGATGAAAAAAATTTAGGATATATCAGTTAATTAAAAAAGTAATTTTTTAGGGGTTTATCTGCATTTCGCCGTATTTGCCCTTACCTAATGAAACTTCGCCTTTGAAGGTATTTGTGTATCCATTTTTAATTACGATTGTGTCACCTTCATTTACTTTGGCGATATCATCTCCCCATAAGGTGAATTTGATCTCCCCAGAATCATCAGAAAGCATTGCATCGCAAACATCAATGGTTCCACCTCTTTTCATATTAACGGTTCTGACTTCGCCTTTACTTTTTAACACACCTTTTGTGTTAATTTTATCTCTCATGTTCTGAACTTCAGAGATTGAAACGTATTGTTCTTCGCTCAATTTAATCCTGTTAAACCGTTTTCTAAGGTAATTATAAATTTTTACCATCTATAACATCCTAAAAAAAATCAAAATAGCAATTGACAAATAGTGGTTTTTTTGAATTGCAGTTGCAGGGGTATCGAAGCCCGGTCAACCGAGAAGGACTCAAGATCGGTTATGCGAAATCCTTTCCTTTAGGGGTTCGTGGGTTCAAATCCCACCT
>DRGT01000018.1 GCA_011055585.1 Candidatus Nitrosopumilus sp.
ATGAAAACATCTGAAATCTATTACATACTGAAAGGAGAAGGAGTTTTACACGTTGATGATGAGTCTATTTCGGTGTCTGAAGATCAAGCAATCTACATTCCACCACATTCTAAACAATATATTGAAAATACAGGTAAAACTAATTTGAAATTTTTGTGTATTGTAGATCCAGCCTGGCGACAAGATGATGAGGTCAGATTAGAATAGATTCTTTTTGGCCTAGAGAAAATTTTTGAAATTGTTTTTAACGTAGAAAGAATATTCAAAAATAGTTGAATGCAAAACAGGCCTGCCAAACACTTCAGATAGAGTCAGATGCATCTTTTTACGATATCAAATATGCCTACAGAAAATTAGCGCTAGAGAGTCATCCTGATAAGAATAGTAAAGAAAGCGATGGTAAAAAATTCAAGAAAGTAACAGAAGCTTACCATTTTCTAAAAAATAATCAAAAACTAGTAAATTCAAAAAAACTATCTTCGTCCACATCTGAGTGGAAGTATACCAATACAAAAAACAAAACTGAACAAACTTTCAAGAGAAAAAAACCTCAATGGGAGGAGTCAGGTGAAAGAACGCCAGCAGAAGATTGGGGTAGATTCACAAAAGATTTCGAAGAGGCAAACCCAGAGTTTTGGAAAGCATATGAAAAAGAGTTTTGGAAAAAATATGAAGATACAATCGGAGGTAAAAGAAGAAAGGAAGGAGGTTTTACAAAGACAAAAAAGAATGAACCAAACCTGGATCTAAAAGTAGAAGTAGATCCAAGCTTATGCATTGGATGTTGTAGTTGTGAAACTATAGCACCTGAAGTTTTTGAAGTTGATAAATCGGCAAAAATGAATCCAAAATCTCATGTATACAATGAAGTAGGTGCAGGATACAACAAAATTATGAGTGCTGCTGAAACATGTCCAACAAAAGCTATTAGTGTTGAAGACAAAGATACCAAACAAAAATTGTTTCCTTGGTAATTTTCTATTCTTTTAGTTTTGCATGAATTTCGTTTAATTCATTTTCAGAAAATTTTGGTCGTTGTGTAAACATACTGTGAACTGGTCCAGCTAAATCTTCTGAGCTTCTTGGAATCAAGTGAACGTGTACATGAGGTATTTCTTGTCCACTGGCTTTACCATTGTGGACTGCTATCAAGGTTGCATTTGTTATTGAATCTACCTTGGAGATTACTTTATGAACAGTTTCAAACAAATCTGAATTCTCATCTGAAGACATATCTTGAATTTTTTCGTGGTGATTTTTTGGAATAACCAAAGAATGACCTTTAGTTAATGGAAAAGCATCCAGAAAAGCTACAGATCGATTAGTTTCAGCAATAATTTTTGATGGAATTTCCTTGTTTGCTATTTTACAAAATATACAATCCATATTAAAATACTAGAAAAGGATACAACTATTTAATCAATAACGATTTTTAAGGTTCAACAATTGTTGCCCATGCTAGACCTTCCCCAAACTTTACTTTAACTTGTGTTCCAGGTTCTAGATTACAATTTTCAATCGTTTTTGGAATTTTATCTATAGTATCAACATAACAGATTCCATCAAAATTTGATAAAATTTCAGTATCTTCAAAAACATCGTCTCGAATTAAATTCCAAAAAGGAAAAACAACTGTAGCTATAACCAAACCTGCAATTACAAATGCACCCCCAAATATAGCACCATATCTTTGAGATTCGGTTAACTCCACCATTATTTTACCACATTCCGCCATCAGATGTTCCACCTTTAGGGTCGATTTTTTTTTCTGGAACATTTCCATGAGCTTTTTTCAGGTGTCGTTCTAATCTTTCAGGTGTAGGTAATTCAAGACCACACTCTTTACATTTAGTTTGGTTTTTGTCTTTTTTGAATAATCCCAAGACGATTCTAAAGAATTTTGAAATACATTATAAGCCATGCTATTCGTCTTAAGTTCTTATAATTCATGGAACAACAATTTTCTTAGTTATTTTTCAGATTCTAGATAAGATAAAGTATCTAGAAAACATTTGTAGCACATCTCTACAGATTCTTGAACTCTATAGACGTTTATAATAAGATCTGATAGCTTTCCTTGGAATTCAGGTTTTTTTAAATTTTTTTCAATTTCTCTAAGATTTCCAGACTTTTCATATAATTCAATTACCTCAATACTGAGCTTTTCGTGTAGTTTTACGTACTCGTTTAACCTCTTAGCCGTTTCTGGAGAGATCTTTTGAATTACAGCAATTCTATCACGAAGGTATTCTAAAAAAGAGGACATGCTTTGTCTCATTGTTTTAATGGCAATTGGCAAATTTTTCGAGGAATAATGTAATTCGTTGAGAAGAGTTGAATACTGAGCACTGGTTGTATATGCTGCCAAACTTTGGTCTGCAGTTATTCGTAGTTCTTCTATATCAGATTTTAGATGAGCAATCCTCTCTTCTATTTTTGACATATTTGTTTTAGATGTTAAGTACTCTTATCTTTTTTATTTTTAATTTCGCTATACCCCTTTCAAAATTGGAACTATTTTTTTTAAAAATACCAAAAGTATGACTTTTGTGCAAATTATTACCTTTAAGACAAGCAGTAAATACGATTTTTACGTAGTATTTTTTGGAAGCTAACTCATACCCATATTGCCCCAATGCATAATCGATTGGTATGATTAAAGGCTATAACGTCAACAACTCATCCTCGCACAAACTGTTAGCTTCCAATTTCGCTAAATTACTTTTCTTTATTTAGAATAGTGTCGTAAGTTAATTATGGAAGAAGGAAAGATTCCTAAAGGTTTCAAGCCACCATCCGAGCCATCCAAGTCAGAAAAACCAAGGCCTTTGTCTTGGCGTGAAAGAAAAACTCGTTGTAAGTTAGGTTTACATGCTAATCCTACGGGAAAGTATTGGGACTATCCTTATTTGTGTAAGTTCTGTGGAGATTGTGTTGGAGAACCTCCTGCGAAAAGATATCATGCAGATGGTGGAGAATAAGAAATTAAATCAACAATCTTTAGCTATGAGTTATACTTGAAAAGATAATCTTAATTGAACGCACATAAAGCGTTAGCACGGAGAACCGTAAAAGGAACTTTATAGTACCGAACCCCTTCGGATTCGAATCTTCTAAAAGTATCTACATAACTACAAATCCCCTCGGTTCGGTACTAAGAAGTAACAAATCTTTATGATTATATTTTGTATGGCTATTTGGTTACACCTTATAGCCGATGCCCTCTACTGCTATCTTTCTTTCCTTTTCATCTACCTCAAACTCGACGCCGAGAATCTTTTCTGTCACAAGTATGTTTGTCCTTACGTGATCCGTAAAGTCCTCAACTGTGATTTCACTTCTTCCCTTTGCCAGCGCAATGAAAGGGATTATCTGGTCGCTCATGCATTTGTCAAATGCTTTGCCAGAGTTTATCGAAGAGACCAGACTGATAGCGGTATCCTCCCCTACCTTTTCTGCACGCTTACCAATTTTACCAATTTCATCGGCACCAAGTATTGTGTTCTGGCATTCGGCAAATATTGTTGCAGATGTTCCAGCAGAAAGAGTTTGAACATTTGTAGATTCTATCTCACCTTCAAAACCATTATCTGACAAAACTTTCTTTGCTGCCTTGGCCTGCCTTTCTGCTACAGAAGCTGGAAGCCTTCCTGCTATTGAAAAACCTCGGATGTTTTTTACTTCTCCGCACTCAACGAGTCTTACGGATTTTAGTTGCGTTGTTGGAAAGAATTTCACCTTTACCACGCCACCGCCTCTTGGGTAGAATCCTTGTTTCAAAATCCCCATCTCAGGTGGGCTGAAACCCAACTTACTTAGCATTGGAAAGATCACAAACTTCGTGTACTCCGCAGTCGGCGCACCAAGACCAGCGGTACCGCCCTTTATTTTTATCGTCACAGGCTTGTCAGAAAAGATCAGGGTAGGCGTTATGGTTTGTAAAAGAAGCTGCACGCTACCTGCAGTTCCTATATCAACATCCTTGTCAGAGAAATCATGTGAGCGGGGAACGAACTCTAACTTGGTCGAGCCAATCTTCGTTCCTCTTATCTCTGCTCTACACATCTCCCCAGCCACTTTGACACCTGCAAGATGCTGCGCCTTTAATCCTGGTTTTGGTCTGTTCTTTCTTATGTTGATCATTCTGAACGGCTTCAATGTGAGCGCAGATAAACCGACAGCTGTCCTGAGGATTTGGCCTCCACCTATCGAGCCTTCTATCTCTATCATGACTAGAAATGATGAATGAAAGTATATGTTAGTGCCCATAATTATAATCAAAAACTGTGTTGAGGCAAACTATTGAAGAACTTAATTAACTGAATATGTAGTCTAGATTTTTATGAAAAGTAGGACGCTATAGTTGTGGGTCTATAAAGATTCGAATCCTGTAAAAGTATCTACATAGTTACAAATCCCCCCCAGATTCCAATTTTGCTAAATTACTTTGAGATTTAAGATATTTGTGCATGACATGTGATGCATTTGAGACCTTTGGGTACATATCCATTCTCAGCATCAACTGAATTTGGCGTCTTGCATCTTGGACAAGGCACAATTTTTTTGTCAGGAGTCATGAATTTCACACATCATATTTACCAGTAACTGTCATCAGTGTCAGAGTTGATCTTACTCTATCCATTTGACGAATTTTATGGGTAATTGTATCTCTGATCTTATCTAATTCGTCAGACTCTATCTTTGCTAAAATATCATAAGCACCAAATGTTCCTTGAGCTTCTTTTACCCCAGAAATATTTTTTAATTTATCAATAACTTCTTCTTCGAATCCTAGATCACAATTGATCAACACATATACTG
>DRGT01000019.1 GCA_011055585.1 Candidatus Nitrosopumilus sp.
AAAAATCAAATCCTTTTGGCATATTCTTTCTCCAGATGGTAAGATGACCGAACTTTCAAACTTTGATTTTAAGAATCATCAAAATTTAGAGGCATTAGCAAAATATGAAGCAACAAAAAAACGAAGTGTTGACGAACCTCCTCCACACGTAAGTCTAATGAAAAAATTGGCAATTGCAGATTATGAACCTGCATCAGACTCTGGTAACATGCGGTTTTATCCAAATGGCAGATTGATAAAATCTCTAATGGAACATTATGTGACTGAGAGAGTTAAAGAGTATGGCGGTTATGAAGTTGAAACTCCAATAATGTATGATTCACATCATCCAAGTATGGAAAGCTACTTCAACAGATTTCCTGCAAGACAATACAATATACAATCAGAAGGAAAGCATCTTTTTCTAAGATTTGCAGCGTGTTTTGGCCAATTTTTAATGGCAAGTGACTTTCAGATGTCATACAAGCATTTACCATACAGATTATACGAGTTAACAAGATACAGCTTTAGACGAGAACAATCTGGTGAACTAGTAGGATTAAGACGATTACGGGCATTCACCATGCCTGATTGTCATTCATTTTGTAAAGATATGCCACAAGCAATTGATGAATTAAAGAAACGCTTTGATCTTTCTAAAGAAATAATTCACGAATTAGGTCTTGATGATCAAGATTATGAAATGGCGATTCGATTCACAGAAGAATTTTACAATCAAAATAAAGAGATAATCTTAGAATTTGTAAAAAAACAAGGAAAACCAGTTTTAGTTGAGATGTGGAAAGAGAAATTTTTCTATTATGTTTTAAAGTGGGAATTCAACTATATTGATAATCTAGGAAAAGCATCTGCATTATCTACAGATCAAATAGATGTTGAAAATGGTCAAAGGTATGGAATTGAATTTATTGATGAAAACAACAAACCACAATATCCAATCATTTTACATAATTCTCCAAGCGGAGCAATAGAGCGTGTAATTTATGCACTATTAGAAAAGGCTGCAAAGAATGCAAAAGAAGGAAAAAAACCCCAATTCCCACTTTGGTTATCTCCAACACAAGTCAGAGTGATTCCATTACAAGAAGAATTTTTAGAATTTAGTAAAAATCTTGCATCAAAGATTTCACAAAATGATGTTAGAGTAGATATTGATGATAGAAATGAAAGTATTGGAAAAAGAATTCGTGAAGCTGAAAAAGATTGGATTCAATACATATTGGTAATTGGAGAGAAGGAGGTTAATTCAGAAAATCTAAGCATTAGGGACAGAAAAACTGGTGACATTCATGAATTATCATTACAGGCATTTTTAGATGAAATTAAAAACCAAACAAAAGGAAAACCATTCTCAAAACTTAATCTACCAATGTATCTCTCTCAAAGACCCCAAATAATGGTTTAATCCATCGATTTATTACACAGAAAATTTTGAGTCCAGCTGGTGTTACACGATGAGTTTTCTTGATTTATACTTGAATGGAAGTCCAATGATTACAAGCTCCAATGAAAAAGCTGAACCTGTCGCAATTGTTTTTGGCGTACCTTTTGACTCTACTCATTCATACAAACCAGGAACTAGATTTGGTCCCGATGCAATTAGGAACTCATTTAACAACATTGAGATTTTTCACCCACAATTTCAAGTAGATCTTGAAACTGTTAACATTGAAGATTTAGGAAATACAAAGCATACTGTTGTAGCTGAAGAAATGCTAGATATGGTAAAAAAAATTACTATGGATCTTCAACAAAGAAATAAACAACTAATCATTCTTGGTGGCGAGCATTTGATAACATTAGGCTCTTACATGAGTTTTCCAAAAGAAACAGGCTATATTGTCTTTGATGCCCATTATGATTTACGTGATGAATATGCAGATATCAAACTAAGTCATGCAGCTTATCTAAGAAGAATTGTAGAGCAACGTGGTGCAGAAAATATAATCCATGTTGGTGCCCGTGCATTTGTAAAAGAAGAACTTGCATTTCTAACAGAAAATAAAATTAAAACAATTTCTGATAAAGATATTCGTGATGGCAATGGTCCCAAATTAGTAAAAGATGCAGTCTCTACATTTGATAAAATCTATACTAGTTTTGATTTAGATGTATTAGATCCTGCATTTGCTCCTGGTGTGGGAAATCCTGAATCTGTTGGAATCTCATCAAGAGAATTATTTGACATGATTTATTCCCTTGACGGAACAAAAGTTATCTGTTTTGATATTGCTGAATTAAATCCAACTCATGATAATGGTGCAACTGCTTCTTTAGCAGCTAAAATAATGTCTACTATGATTGCATTAAATTTGAAAAGATAATTAGATTTTTTGGCTTAATCCAAAAGTTGATAATCTATCAAGAATTTCTTTTTCTGCTACCTCTTCTGTGTAGACTTGTTTTAAAAATTTTGAAAATGTATCATAATCAGATAATATTTCTGACTTGGATTTCATAGTAGTACGTGATACGTGTGAAAGAATAGAATGTGCTGCAGTATATCCAAACTCTTCTTCCATAACTTTTAGAATGAAACTTTTTTCTGAATTTTTAGAATTGTCATTAGACTGACTATTCTCTGTAATCTGTTGAATTGCCATACTTTAATGAACTATTTTTTTTATTTTAGCATCAGCTTGTTATATGCTATAACAACCTGGATTAGAGCATAATTTTATATCATTTTTTATATACATCCCCTCTGCTGAAGAGCTCGTGCTCAACAATCTAAGAGAATCATTAAGGCCAAGCCTTGAAAAAATTGGACGAAGGTTTGCAGGAACAGGACTGTCGGCAAATTTCTGGACTAGTGTAGGTTTAGCATTTGCTTTTGTGTCTGCACTTGTTTATGGGCTAAATGTTGAATTTGCATTAATTATAGGTGGTATTTTACTTCTAGTTTCTGGGTTTTTTGATATTGTAGATGGACAAGTAGCACGTGTTACACAAAAAACCTCTAAAAAAGGTGGATTTTTAGATTCAGTTTTTGATAAAGTGGCCGAAGTTGTAATATTCTTAGGAATTCTAATTGGAGGATTTGCCGAACCATACTTGGTTTTTCTTGCAATAACTTTGTCATTGTTGGTAAGTTATGCAAGATCAAAAGGAGAATCACTTGGAGTAAATCTTCAAGGAGTGGGAATTGGGGAAAGAGCAGAAAGATTACTTGTAATAGCTATTCTTGGCATAGTTGGCGGAATTATTCCAGAAATAAAATTCATGGAATATGCTGTAATAATTGTAATAATTATTGCTGGAATAACCTTCATTCAACGAGTTATAGTTATCTCAAAAAACATAAAAGATTAATTTTATCTCAGTCTACCACGTTGTCTTCTAGATGATGCAGACCTAATCTTTAAAATTTTAAAATGAATTGCACATGAAATACAATACCATTTCAATACTGTTGGAGATGCTATGTATGCCCCTTGTGCCCGAAGTTCTTTAGCCAAGGAATGTTCTACAAGATTTAGTCTAGATGTGACCTTTTTTGCTTTATCTTTAGGAACAGTTTGACCACAATTAATACATTGTACAGTTCCAGAAGAGCCTTTACCTCCTTTTTTACGTCCTCTACTTGCACGTTTTAGTGGCATGCCAATCGTTTCATTTGCCTCTTTATATTCTTGTATATAAAAAACAAAAAATTTCAAATCTAACTTTCATGCTTAAATTAGATCACAGATAATAGTTCACAGTAATCATGAAAGGATTATGTCACAAATGTCTGACCTCAAATGTAGAATTAGTTGTTTCTAAAAGAGAAATCCTGTGCAAACAATGTTTTGAAAAACTAAATGCAAAAAACTAAATCATCATCATTTAATCTGCAATCATATGAAATTAGCAGTCTTCTCTCACTGTGTTATGGATACGCTTCAGATTAATGATTCTTCATATCAACAGGTTGGGGGCCCAGCATGTTATTGTAGTTTGACTGCAAGGAATTTGAAATTTGATGTAGACCTATTTACAAAATTTGGAAATGATTTTCCATATGAGGATTATCTAACAAAAAATAAAATTAATTTTCAAAATGCACCTTCTGAAACGCCAACTACCAAATTTAAAATCATAATTGATGGATTTGAGAGAACTCTTTACTTAGAACACAAATGTGAACCAATTGAATATTCTAATTTTGATACTGATGGTACCGTAATCAGTCCTGTGTTTGATGAAATTTCAGGAAAAACATTTGAACAAATAAAACAAAATTCAAATTTTGTTTTTTTAGATCCACAAGGATTTCTACGTAGAATCGATTCCAGCAATGAGGTTTTTCTTGAAAAAACAAACCTTGATCTTTCAAATATTTCTGCAATAAAGGTCAGTCCAAATGAGATTAAGAATCTAGTCGGAGCTGCAGATGAAAATACGATGAAATTACTACAAAAAAATGGAATTGAATATGTACTATTTACAAATAAACAAGACATTTCGATGTTAGTAAAAGATAGAATTTATTCCATAACATTACCAAATAAGCAAGTATTTGATACTACTGGAATTGGAGATATTTTTTCTGCTACATTTTGTTCTATCATACTAAAAGAAAATGATTTTTTTTGGGCATTCTGTTTTGCTGGTGGTGCTGCTCAAGCAGCTTTAGAATCAAAAGAAATTGGATTACAAAAAGTTCCAAAAAAAGGAGCGATTGAAACTAATGCTGCTTATTTTTATAATTTGATTAAATTTAAACAAGTTTGAAATTATTCGTAAAACTAGAATAATCTTTGCGCTTAAACTGAAATTTACGCTTTTATTCTACCTGAGGGTGTACATGGAATGTGCAAATTGGAATTTACAGTGTTGATATTTCAGACTCTACAACTAAATCTATAAAAAAATCACTTGAAAGATCTGAAATTCAATCATTTTCAATCTCACATAAAACAAAACCAAAACCTGTTGATTGCATTATTGTACTTGGTGGTGATAGAGGCGTCAGAAATTATTTTCGTCACACATTAGATGCTACAACTCCTGTTTTAGGAATTGGAGAAGCAGAAGCAAGTGGTTTTTTAGCACAAATTGAGCTCAAAGAATTTCCTACTTATCTAACGAGATTGAAAAAACAAGACTTTGTAATTGATGAAGTAACAAGGCTTGGAATCAAAATTGATGGAAAAAATGTTTATCCTGTTTTAAATGATATAGCAGTTTTTCCATCAAAAAGTGCAATGTTGATGGAACATACTCTAAGAGTTAATGGTGATGATGTGTGGCATGATAGCAGTGATGGAATAATAATATCGACACCGATAGGTTCATCAGCATATTCAATGTCTGCAGGTGGACCAGTAATTTTTCAAGACTCTCCAGTTTTTGGAATAATTTCTGTAAACTCACTGGATGTGACTCGTAGGCCTCTAATTGTTTCAAATGAGAGTGCCATTGAAATTGATGACATTTCTTCTCGACTTCATTGCGAAGTAGTTTTGGATGGAGGCGATAGATATAATGTAAGAAAAATAGTGGAATGCACAAAATTTACACCCCCTGCAAAAATAATTAGAATGAAAAAAGACTCTACTGCAATTTCTGCACTGGCAAAAAAAGTTCATCTTGCAGAAGATTTACTACGCATGCCTCCAAGCTCAAAATTATTACTAAAAACTTTGGAGTATGAAGGTGCATTGACCCAAAAAGATCTTGCAAAAAAAACCTTGTTGCCCGATAGAACTGTACGTATGGCATTAAGTCATCTTTTAGACAAAGGATATGTCAAGCGTAAAGTCTCAATTAGAGATGCACGCCAAAAAATCTATGAAATTTCAAGATTAGATTAAGAGAATTATTTGCATTTTTTCTTGTGCTTTCTTAATTCATCAGATGTATAAAATTCAGTTCCACAATTTCTACATTTTTCTTTGATTTTTGTAGCGTGAGCTTTCTCAATATGCCGTTTTAGCCTAACAGGATCAGAAAGCTCCGTACCACATTCTTTACATTTTGTATCAGAATGATTACTATGTCTGCTAAATAATCCCATATAGACAATAATGCATAATGATACAAAAATCAGATCCTAATTCTCTATGAAATTAATTCTGTGCAGAAGCAGACATAAATGCTTCAAAAGCTTCTTCAGGAAATCCTGGTCTGCTGCTAAACTCTGGGTGAAATTGTATTCCTAGGAAAAACTTATGATCTGGAATTTCTAAAATTTCCATTCTTTTTCCACCGTCACTTTCACCTGAAAAAATCATTCCATTTTTCTCAAAAGTGTCTAGATATTCTTTATTGAACTCAAATCGATGTCTATGTCTTCTTGAAATCAAATTTGAATTGTAAATTTTGAAGGCAAGAGAATTATCTTTAATTTTTATTTCATTTGCTCCCAATCTTAATGTTCCTCCCATATCTGAAACATTTTTTTGTTCAGGCAGCAAATCAATGATTGGATATTTTGTTTCCGAATCAATTTCAGTAGAGTTTCCATTTTCCATATTACATGCATGTCTTCCGAAGGCTACGGCAGCTAATTGAAATCCAAAACATATTCCAAGATATGGAATATTTTTCTCTCTTGCAAAGTTTGCAGTTTTAATAATTCCTTCCGAACCTCTCGTTCCAAAACCTCCTGGAACCAAAATACCATTAAATTTTTCAAGTTGATTCATATCTAATTTTTCAGAATCAATCCAATTAATTGAAACAGTTTTTCCAATCTTGGCCCCTGCATGTTTTAAGGCATGATTTACACTCACATAACTGTCAGCTAATGTAACATATTTTCCAACCATCGCAATATTCACAGAACCATCCTTGTAATTTAGTGACTTTACAATTGTGTTCCATTTATCCCAGTTTTCAGAGGCATTCACTAGTCCAACTTTTCCAAACTTTTTGAAAATAGAATCAACAATACCTTGATCATAAAGAACTTGTGGTACTAGAAAAATTGAATCCACATCATGACAAGAAATTACATCATCAATAGTTACATTTGTGAATAATGCGATTTTCTTTTTTGTTTTTTCTAATAGTTGTGAAGTACATCTAACAGCTAGAAAATCAGGCTGAATACCAATTCTTCTTAGTTCCTGAACACTATGCTGTGTAGGTTTTGTTTTTTGTTCACCAACTACATCAAGTGATGGTGCTAACGTTAAGTGGATAAAAATAATATTTTGTGGCCCATCTTCAACTCTTATCTGTCTTAATGCTTCTAGAAATGGAAGACTTTCAATATCTCCAACTGTGCCCCCACATTCAACAATCAGAACATCTAATTTTTCATCTTCAGCAATTTTTCTTATTCTTTTTTTGATTTCATCAGTAATATGAGGAATTATTTGAACACACGCACCTAGATATTCTCCTTTTCTTTCAGCTTCAATCACACTAGAATAAATCTGAGCCGTCGTAATGTTGTGAGATTTTAGAATATTTTGATTTAGAAATCTCTCATAATTTCCAATATCCATATCACATTCGCCTCCATCTTCAGTTACAAAGACCTCACCATGTGCCACAGGATTCATTGTTCCTGCATCAAAATTCAGATATGGGTCTATCTTGATAATAGATACCTTTTGTTTGGATAATTGAAGTAACTTTGCAATAGAAGAAGAAATAACACCTTTTCCAAGGCCAGACATAACTCCTCCTGTAACGAAAATATATTTTGTCTGCACATATGGGTATCGAATTTCCTGTTTATGTATGTTATTTCGAGCTTTTTGTTTTTAATACAATAAACAAAGTTTTTGGTTTGAATATAGAGGGACTAGGTAGATATTTTGGTTTAATTTTAGACCCATTTTTTCATAATCGTGCATAGTATTACGAAGATTTGTTTTAAATTCTAAGCGTATAATCGTGGCAATGAAGTTAACTATGGTAAGGAAGGAGTGTTGTTTCCAAGAGCTAAATCGATATCATCAATGATGGCATTGGATCTTTCCAGCCAATCATCAAATTCCTCTCCAAGTCTATTGCTTTTTCCATTAAAGCCTTCGAGTGCTTGCTTGAAAGCTTCCATCATTTTATCAGTGGTTTCCAATGTCTTGTCTGCGTTGCTAAATTTACCAGCTAAAACACTATTGAAAGTTTTGTCATGTGTTCGCTCAACAGCATTGATTGCAATAAACAACAATGGACCTGTAGGGGTTCCAGCATCTTGTGCATCCATCATGTCTTTAATCAAGTCTTCAATTTCTAGATCAATGTATCTTACCATACTTTCTTTGGTTGGATTAACTTCTATTTCGGCAATATCAAATGTTTTCACCTTTGGTACATTTGTTTCTGCATCTAGATTACTAGTTACTGTTGCCTTATATTGATATGTAGTATCAGTCATTCCGGCCCAATCAGGTGGAATAAGGACTGAAAATTCTGGAGAAAAGGTGACTGATGTGCCTTGTTTCAAGCCACATATTTCTACATCTTTACCATCTACCTTAAAGGTATCACAGAAACTTTCTCCAGTTTCGGTTGGGATAAACTGTATGTTAGTCCAGCCTGGCTGTATTGCAGTTGGAACTGCTCTATATGGACATCCTGGCATGCCTAGATTTTTTAACGTACAGCCAGCTTGATTGAAATCAACAAATTCGTTTGAAAGTGAAATATTATCTGGCGCATTTCCCTGATTCAGAATCTCAATTGCGTACGTAACTTGACCGTTTGGTCTTGTTGGAGTGGTAATAGGTGGATCACCTGGCGCTCCACCAGGAGGAACTGATACTAGAGGGTTTGGGAAAGCTAAAACTTCAACAATAAATGTATCTGGTGCTCCTTTTCTAAAATTGAGTAGTGGGTCTTGCGCCGCCAAACCCTCTATGATCGAGTTTTTGCTATCGGCTTTGACTACAACAGTATAATCGCCAGGCCGTGTAGTAAAAACTCTCTTTGCATCTAAGGTAAATGAAAACGGATCAGAGGACTCATCACGAGGTACATCCTCGGTTTCATGATTAGCAGGAGGATCATCATCTGTAGCAACAATTCCATCAAACGGTAAATCAATTATGAAATTAGTAAAGCTATCAGGCAAAGTTCCAATGTTTTTAATTGTAATTTCATATGATGGGGATGCAGTACCAGGATTTAGCTTTCTTTTAGGAGCATCGGGGGTAACATCTAATTCAAGTGCATAGTTATCAACAATAATTATGGATTTTTTAGTTCCCTCTATCCATGCATGTTGTGGGATTTTAATGCCGCCGGGAATTCCAAGTAATTCAAAGACATTGATATCAAATAAGACAAATGCGGGAATGTCATCAATAAACGATAAAATGCCTCCAAAGTCAAGAATTGCAATTCCTAATATTTGTGCAGCATTTAGGCGATAAGTAAACCCATCGATACTAACCTCTACAAATTCCTTATCTGACGTATTATCAACTGTAATGTCTTTTGTAAACTCACCCCGAATGAATTCAATTTGTCCGGTTTCTTTAAGTGAAAAATCAGCATCATAATCTACATCGTCCCTAGTATCACCTGAAACAACATCTCCAGAAACAGTTAATGTTGCTTCTATATTCTCAGAACCAAGTGCAGTCTCTATTCCTAGACCAAGTCCTAATGAAGCTCCATATTTCTGAAGGGCTATTCCAGTGCAAATTGGTACTACTTTACCTCTAATTTTTATTGTTTCTTTTGCTATTCTTGCATCAAGACAGTTTGCTATGATTTTAATTTCCTTGTTAGTTCCTGGCCAAGGTCTGATCTTACCTACTCCATCGAATACTTCATCAAAACCAAATGGAGTAACAAAACTTGCACAGTTTATATCTTCATCCTTGAAAAACTGATTCGGATTTGCACCAGCTGGTGGTACTAATTCATTAGCTTTTGCCAACTGTGAAGTACAGAGTGAACCCAAGTCAAGATTAGAATCTATTCCCCACGCAATCACATCTACATTTAATACAGTTACAAACACTCCGGCTTTTATTTCATACTTTAATCCAAATTCATCACCATCTGAATTATCAAGTACATTTACAAAGGCAAATTTATTACAATCTCCTACCAGCCCACCTGCTTTGTCTATAATGTTATTATCATTACAAACCTTACGATATTGATTAGCATTCAAATCTTTTGGAACTAATTTAGTTTGAAGCCTGAATTCATCTTCTGCTAAAAGACGTGTTGGAATTGATGAAGTCGTTACTGTTACAGGTAAACGTAATCCGACTGCAAAAGAAATGTGATACCCAACAAATACAGCCAATATGATAAGACAAAATGCAGGGATTATGGTTACACCAAATAATTTGACTGCGGGAGTGCAAACTTCTTCAGAGTAATCAATTCCCCAGTCCATATCGGGAGGAGCAATTGTAAATCCAAACAGGATATCATCTGTTTGGTCAGCTTGAAATTGAGCCGATGCTTCTGGAATATTGCCTGATAAAACATTGTACAATCCTGAAAAGTTTGAGCTAATCATAGATAGAATATCATTTTTATCATTATAGCTTATAGGAATAGGATTTTGTTGATTTCCTTGAACAATGTCATCGTTTACTATGGTACATGTGACATCAGCTCCAAGTCGTAGTTTGAAGGTATCACCAAGTGCCTCAGGACATTCTGGATCACCTGTTATCTCTACGAATTCGTAGCCATCTACTAGTGTCTCACCTAGTACCAAATCAGTATTAGCGTCAAAGTTGTTTGGATCACCTGATGTTACAGCCTCACCGTTAACTGTTAGCTCAAAGTCATCTGGTAGTGCGGTTCCTCCGCTGTCATTTGTTGGGTCTTTGATTATTGTAAGGACTGCAATAAAGTTAGAGAATTTCACCTTAAATTCTTCCTCTAGTGTTAGTTTTCTTTTTTCTTCACCATAATTTTCCATACCATCCGAATCGTCTTTATTATCTTTGTAAAATTTCATTCCCCCTACAACAGTGTCTTCATCAACTAATTCTTTAAAATCTGTGTTAATACTTTCAAACTTTACAAGGTTACCATCTTTATCGAATTCTGCATTACCATCATAACACTTATCCGAAATGCCATCAGTTGGGTTTCCTGCAAAAATTATCCCAGTACCTATGGCGTTACCACTTTCGTCTACTTCAACACAATCAAAATCATCGTTATCTTTGCCGTCACCGTCATCATCACCGATTGGATCCTCACCGTCTAACGGTTCTACAGTCTGGCCATCTATCTTTTTGAGGTTCTCATCTTTATCAAAGCAAGACTCATCACTCCCAAAATTATCCTTAAGTTCACCTAGTCTATTGCCATTTTTATCAACACAATCATTATCTGGATTGAAAGTCATTTCTTTAGTTTTTTCGTTTGTCTTTGAGATAACCATACCAGTCAGATCACATTGTCCATCGATTAGTATTCCACCAACCTCAGAATCTACACACGCGGCTTCAAATGTACCGTTTGGAGGATCTTCATCAAATAACCCATCACCATCATTATCTATTTGATTTAGTGGATCTTCACCATCTTGACCATCACCATCTTGGTCAATACCGTCCTCTGTGGTGTCTTCATCTATGAGAAGCGTAAGTCCATCTTTCAAAAGACCGTCGTCATCAAAGCAAGAGTCATCGGTTCCATCTTCAACATCGATTCCACCAAAATGTTCTCCATCCGAATCACGTTTACAGTCATTGTCATCATTAATTTCATCTACAGGATCTTCATCTTTTAGTTCTGTAAAACCATCTCTCAAAAGACCACCGCCTTCAAAGCAAGACTCATCGGTTCCATCAGCAACATTGGGTCCACCAAAATGTTCTCCATCCGAATCACGTGTACAGTCATTGTCATCATTTACAGCCAAAGCAGGGAAAAAGGCGGCGTTGTTTTGATTCTGAGCTTGTCCTTTTGCCTTACTATTATTACTTTTATCTTTACCAGGATTTTCAGGTTTATTTAGTTGGATTTTGTCCCAAGATTTACGTGTCTCTTTATCTCCATTAGGATTGGTTTTTTTGTGACCCTGACCTGGATTATCAAAAGTTAAAACGGTTTTTGTTTTGATTATAAATCCTACCTTCTCTCCATTTTCATTTTTAATATCTTGCATACTTACTAAATCCATGGTTAATCCAGGAATATCACCACACTTTCTTTGGCCCTTGCTATTTGGAGGTCGATTGGGGTTATCATTACATTTTTCTTCGTCCTTACATGGTTTTGCCTTTCCCTTTCCCTTACCCTTAACATCTACCTCTTCACCACATTCCATTATGTTTCTAGAAGCTTCTATGCCGCGTTGAAGTGGACTCGTGGTTTCGTCAAACGTAAACCCGTTCCTTTTAAATTTCCCAGGATCATTTCCACCATTATTATTTTCCATAGCTTGTGCTTGTAGAATGGGACCCAAGTTTGGAAGATATTTTGTAAGCCCAATTGACTCGGCGTATTCTAATACAAGTTTAATTTCAGGATTATCAATTTGCGTTGGTGAGAGTGGGGGGGAACCTCCAAGTGGAACTAGCAATATTGCTGCAAAAAAAATCACAATCACTTTCTTGAATGCCAATGCTTAGGCTTCCCTAGCCCAAAGTGACTGTTTTCTCATGCCCAATGCCCTTGACATATGCTATCAACTAACTAGATAATAAATCTGATCGAAGAGTATGAAGTTATTCACTTTTTAATTTCGAAAGCTTATCTGAGATTATGGAATCTTTATGCCCGTAATGGTGGACGAGACTTTCTGTTTATGTAGCTTTTGTTGGGGCCTTCATTTTTTTTGTAAAGGACGCAACTTTGGTTTCTAATTGGTTTACAGGCGTTTTCTCAATCAACCTTAAAAATGCGCTACCTATAATCACTGCATCAATATCAGTAGAAACAAATTTTTTGACATCATCAGGCGTTGTTATGCCAAAACCTATTCCGACTGGAATTTTTGAATTAACGACTTTTTTAGTATTTTTTATTGCGTTTATGGTATACTGCTGAATCATGGTTTTCATACCAGTAGTACCAAACATTGATACTAGATACAGGAATCCTGATGATGCTTTTGCAATTTTCTTTAAGCGATTTTTGCTTGTATTTGGAGACACAAGAAAAATTGTATCAGTATTGTATTTTTTTGCGGCATTGACATATTCACTTGATTCCTCAATTGACATGTCCGGAAGAATAAAGCCATCGATTCCAGCTTTCTTTGCATTAAAAATGAATTTTGCATATCCTTGTTTGTATAGTATGTTTGTGTATGTCATTAGTACCAATGGAATATCTGTTTCTTTTCGAATTTTTTTAATTAAATTAAAAAAATCACTTAGCTTTGTTCCTTTGTTTAATGAAACGGTGCTGGCATTTTGAATTACTGGACCATCTGCTAAAGGATCTGAAAAAGGAAATCCTAATTCAATAATATCTGCTCCTCCTTTCACCAATCCTCTAACTATTGAAAGAGTGGATTTGTAGTTTGGATAACCGACCATTATGTATGCTATGAGTGCCTTTTCGTTTTTTGAACGAAGTTCCTTGAATTTATTTTCTATTTTTGACATTTTTTCTTAGATATTCTTCCACAACTTCAACGTCTTTGTCTCCTCGACCAGATAATGTAATTACTACAGTATCTGATTTTGGTCTGTTTTTGGCAACTTTTACTGCTTCTGCTACCGCGTGAGCAGATTCAAGTGCTGGAATAATTCCCTCGGTTTTTGTTAGTAGCAAAAATGCATCGATAGCTTCATTATCAGTCGCGCTTCGATATTTTACTCGTTTAACATCTTTCAAATATGCATGCTCTGGACCAACACCTGGATAGTCCAAACCAGCTGCAATACTATGAGTTTCTTGAATTTGTCCTTCATTGTTCTGCAAAAGGTATGTCATCATCCCATGAAGCACACCTTTTGTTCCTGCATTCAAAGTTGCAGCGTGATGATGAGTCTTCAAACCTTTTCCTGCAGCTTCAACTCCAATCATTTCTGTATCGTCATCTAAAAGTGGGAAAAATGTTCCAATAGCATTTGAACCTCCTCCCACACAGGCAATTACTGTATCTGGCATTTTTTTATTGAATTTTTTAATTTGTTTTTTTATTTCATCACCAATCACAGATTGAAAATCTCTTACCATGACAGGGTAAGGATGAGGTCCTACTGCAGATCCTAAAAGATAGTATGTAGTCTCAACATTTGTTATCCAATCTCGTATTGCTTCATTAATTGCGTCTTTGAGTGTTTGAGAACCTGATTTTACAGGGTGAACTTGAGAACCTAAAAGATTCATTCTAAACACATTGAGTTTTTGTCTAATGGTGTCTTTATATCCCATATACACTTCTGATTTCATTCCAAGACATGAACATGCCATAGCAGTTGCCACGCCGTGTTGACCTGCACCAGTTTCTGCAATGATTCTTTTCTTTTTCATTTTTTTTGCAAGAAGTGCCTGGCCCAATGTGTTGTTAATTTTGTGAGCTCCTCCATGTAACAAATCCTCTCTTTTCAAAAAGATCTTAGCTCCGCCAACTTTATCAGTTAAATTTTTTGCAAAATATAATGGAGTTGGCCTTCCAGCATATTCTCTCAGATAGTAGTCTAATTCTTTTTTGAAATTTTTATCGTTCTTAAATTTCAAATAATTTTCTTCTAATTCTTCTATGGCAGGTACAAGAGTTTCTGGAATGTATCGTCCTCCAAAATCACCAAATCTGCCTTTTATTGGAAATTTCATATTGCATTCACCAGTTTTTTGACATTTTCTTCGATATTATCACTCTTCATTAAGCTTGAGCCCACTAGGAAAGCATCAGCACCATATTTTTTTAAGAGTTGTATATCTTCAGGTGATTCAATTCCACTTTCTGAAAGAATTGGTCTTGTTTTTTCGAATCCATCAAGAATGTTTTTTGTAGTTTCTAGATTTAGTTCTAAATTATCTAAATTTCGATTGTTTATTCCAATCAAATCTGCGTCAGTTTTTAGGGCATTTTCAAATTCAGATTTCGTATGTGCTTCAACAAGGATATTTAGGCCTTTTTTGTGCCCATATGAAATGAATTCTTCAATCTCTTTTAGGTAATTTTGATCAAAAAGTGACTGAATCAACAGCATATAGTCCGCGCCCATTTTTTCTGCAGCATCAATCTGGATTTTTTCAACAATAATGTCCTTCATGAGCATGGGGACATTTACTGCTTTTCGAACTTGGATAAAATAATCAGGTGAACCCATGAATAGATTTGGTTGTGTAAGAACCGATAGTGCTTTTGATCCTCCTGTAATCATTGCGTTTGCAATTGAAATAGGATCTGATATGGTTCTAATCTTCCCTAAAGATGGTGATGAAAATTTTATTTCTGTAATTAATGTTGCGTGTGGATTTACTTTGATTGTATGTAACAAATCTATATCCGATTTTGAAAGAGATTCTGTTATTTCATATACTCCACTATCAATTGCTGCTTGTGAATTCATTACAAGTTTTTCAAGTATGTGTTCTAAGATTCTTCAACCTCCTTTAATTTTGTCATGTCTCCTGATTCTTTTATAAAATCTTGTAAAAGTCTGTGAGACTTTTCATTTTTTATAGTTTGAAGTGCAAGCTCTACTCCATCGTCAAAGTTTTTTACAATATTTCCTACAATTAATCCAGCGGCAGCATTTAGTGCAGTAGTTTCTATCATTGCTTGATTTGCAGAATTATTTAATACTGATACAAATGACTTTAAAGCCTCCTCTTTGGATTTTATTTGAATATCTTTTAGTGAAGATTTATGCAATCCAACAATTTCTGGGTTTACAACATTTGTAAGCATCTTTCCATTTTTCAAAAAACAAATTCTATTTTTTGAACTAGTAGAAAATTCATCCATTCCATCTTCGGATCTTACTGTCATAATATTTTCAGCACCTTTTCTTTTTAGTATCATTGGTAATCTATCCAAAAACTCATCTGAAAAAACGCCAATTAGCTGATTTTTGACATTTGCAGGATTTGTTAGCGGTCCTAGTAAGTTGAATGCAGTTCTTTTTCCCAGTGTCTTTCTAGCCGTTACTACGTTTTTCATTGCAGGATGAAATTTCTGAGCAAACATGAAACCAATGCTGAATTTTTCTAAAATATTGATAATTTTTGATGATTCCATGCCTAAATCATAGCCAAAATATTCGAAAATATCTGCACTTCCAGAAAGGCCAGAGCTAGAACGATTTCCATGTTTTGCTACAATTCCGCCGGCAGCGGCAATAACAAATGAAGCTGTAGTCGACACGTTGAAAGTTTGAAGCTTATCTCCACCAGTACCACATACATCAATAATGGTTCCTTGGTTTTTTGGTGTAATATGCAAAGCAAATTCTTGCATTTTATCTAGCATTCCTAAAAGTTCATCATCAGTTTCGCCTTTTTCTGTAAGATATTTTAAAAAATCTAAATTTTCTTGATCATTAGTCTTTCCATTTAGAATATCAGTCATTACTTGACTCACTTCATCATACGTAAGATTTGTTTTATTTTGTAATTTTGTAATTAATTCTGTAATCATTTTCTCTCCTTAACCTCTTTGATAAAGTTTGCAAGAATTTTTTTACCATCTTCCGTCATAATTGATTCTGGATGAAATTGTACTCCTACAATTAGATAGTCTTTATGCCGAACAGCCATAATTTCTGCATCATCTTCTGCCGTTGCAGTAACTTCAAGCGAGTCAGGAATGATAGTTTTATCGCCTACAAGAGAATGGTATCTTGTTGCACGAAATGGATTTTTCATATCTTTAAACAGTGGATCATCGACATGTTTAATTGGACTTGTTTTGCCGTGCCTGACGCATCCTGCATTTGTAACTTTTCCACCAAAAGCATGTATGATTCCCTGATGCCCTAAACATACTCCAAGAATTGGTTTTGTTGGCCCAATCTCTTTAATGACATCTGTACATACTCCAAAGTATTTCTTATCCTCTGGAGTACCTGGACCTGGTGAAATAATTATTGCATCATAATTTTTTTCTTTTATTTCATCAATAGTGATCTTGTCATTTCGTTTTACATCACAATCTACACCGAGCTCTCCAAAGTATTGGGCAATATTATAGACAAATGAATCGTAATTATCAATAATCAAAAATTTCAATTTGATGCCTCCTTTAGTGCTGTGAGCATTGCATTTGCTTTGTGCTCCGTTTCTTTGAATTCATTTTCAGGTATAGAATCTGATACAATTCCGGAGCCAGATTGCACAAATCCCTTCTCGCCATCAAAAAATATGCTCCTAATTGCTATTGCAAAATCACAACAACCGTTGAATGAGAAATATCCGACAGCTCCCGCATATGGTCCACGAGATTGTGGTTCTAACTCATCAATTATTTCCATAGCTCTAACTTTGGGAGCCCCTGAAACTGTTCCTGCTGGAAAAACTGCTTTGAATGCATCAAACATGTCATATTTTTTATCTAAATTACCTACAACGTGAGTAACCATATGTTGTACATGGCTGAATCGTTTTACCACCATAAGTTCTTCAACATGTACAGAACCATATTTACAAACCTTTCCGACATCGTTTCGGCCTAAATCAACTAACATTGTATGTTCTGCAAGTTCTTTTTCATCATTTAATAGCTCTCGTTTTAATTCTTCATTTTTTGATTCATCATCTGTAATCCTTCTTGTTCCAGCAATAGGAAATGTTTCAACTTGATCATTTGTTACTCTAATTAACATTTCAGGACTGGCACCAATTGTAATTTTATCATTCATTTTTACGTGATACAAGTATGGTGATGGATTTATGTCACGTAAAATCTTGTAAACTTTGAGAAAATCACCCTTTGCATTAAAACTAAATCTTCTTGAAAGAACTACTTGAAATATGTCTCCATCATGAATGTATTCTTTTGCCTTATTTACGATGTTGGAATACTCTTCTTGATTAAGATTTGGAGAAATCTCTGATAATTTAAAATCAGTAAATTTCTCATCTGTAATCTTTAATTCGTTTGATCTATCTTTATCATAATAGAAATAAAGTAACTGCTTTTTTTTGTTATCATATAAGATTCCATCATTGTAAATTCCAAATTCCATTAATGGTTCATCAACATCATGAGACTGAGGAATTTTTTCTAATAGTCTTATTGTATCATAGTTTATGATTCCAACTGCTCC
>DRGT01000020.1 GCA_011055585.1 Candidatus Nitrosopumilus sp.
AGTACGTGTAGATTTTGGAACACTTACATCATCAGGAGATGCAGCAATTAGACCAAATATTCCTACTGTAAGAAATATCATTACTCCAATAATCCAAATCTCTAGCCTCATAGCTGAATCGGGTTTCTTTTTAGGCATTGATAAAGTATTCTAAATTTAGTACAGCTTTTACCATTATATCAGAAAAAATTCAGTCATTATATCAAAGACAAAAAATGTTACTTATTTTCAACATTGAGCGAATCTTGGGAAAAATCATACGATATTCTTAATGAGGCAAATGACAAAATTTCAAAAAATAACAAATTTGTTAAAGAGATTTTGAAAAAACCAAATCTTTCAAAAGAGGATCACAAAAAAATCAAAGTGCTACTAGAAGCAGAAGCTGATATTAGAAATAAAGCCATAGAAAAGGTTGAAAAAATTCATCGTGAAAAAACTAAAAATTTTGAACAAGAATGGACAGATTCCTAAAATAAAAAAACTTGATCAGAACTTTTGACAAAATTACAATTTAGAGCTAATATTGGTCTTTTATACCAAATTTCTTAAAACCGAGATGTCTCTTTCGGTTAAATCCGAGAGGCTGAAGGGGATATGTAGACCCTTTAGTTTTTTGATTCTAGTTATTAATAGCCGAGATTATATCAAAAGAATAATTGAGTATACAATATCTAGAGCATACAACTGACGCATTCATTCTAGTAACTGCACCAAGTTTAACTGACGCATTTACACTTGCAGGACAATCCGTGGTTGATACAACACTAGACAAAAAAACAATTGAGGAAAAAGAACAAAGAACTCTTAAAGTTTCAGGAAAAGACCTAAGATATCTACTCTTTAATTGGCTTGAAGAAGTAAACTATCAATTAATTACAGAAGGGTTTGCAATTGCTAGATTTTCACTTGAAATTTCAAAAAATTCAAAGTATGGTCTAAAAGCTACAGTATATGGTGAACCAATAGATTTGAAAAAACATCACTTTAAGGTAGAAATTAAAGCACCAACCTTTCATATGATGGAAATAAAACAAAATGGTCAGGTAACAATGAGATTTCTACTTGATTTGTAATTTTATTTTATCACAATAATTTGCAGGTATGTGAAGTGCCCATGCCCTTATTACCCAATTACAAAAGTTTCGTAGTAATCATACTTAAGAGCTTATGAAAAGTATGAACTTAATCACTTTTGATCATACTTAAGTTCCAGTTTAGTAATAATTAAGAAAAGACGAGGACTTACAAGATGATTCAGGGCATTGGGGTTGTTGAAAACATCTTATCCTCGCCACTTTTGCTGAAAATATATGCTTAATAACTTTTCTAAAAACTTTAGATCTTTGAAATAATTTTTGATCTTGATACAGCAAAAATTACCGCAATCATTGAAGTTACAAGAACTACTGTTGATAAAGCTCCAAATTCTGGTACTACTGAAGTTCCAAGAATTGTAACCTGTTGAGTAGTTTCAGTTACAGGAATTGTCACAACATTCATTCCTCCTTCAGGAATCACTTCAAAGTTAGTAATCGGTTTTCCATCGGCCCAAATTACATTAGGGTTACTAATGAGGTCTTTCGGCAAATGCAAAGTCAGAGTATTATCATCATTTTGAGGCTTTCCAACAAGTGTAAATGTAACTGCTTTTTGATCTTCATCAACTGTTGCATCTACAATCACTCTATTGAAATCATATTCTACGTCAAATGTTGTGGAACCATCTCCAGCGTCATCCCCAACATTTTGTATCACACTAAAGGCTGACTTTACTACAACAATTCCTGACATCCATGGATGTATGGTACAAAAGTATGGGTATGTTCCTTCATCTCCAAATGTGTTTTTGAAAGATTCACCAGGCGAAAACAAACCACTATCAAAAATTCCATTTGGTCCCTCTCCCCCTAAATCAGGAGAAATTCCAGAAGTTACTGTGTGAAATTCAGTGTCTGCATTTGACCACTTTACTGTATCGCTTGGCAAAACATGAATCTCTCCAGAGGTATCCCCATCTTTTTCACTTTGCCAAAAATATGGAGCTCGAGGATCTGCAGCACCAGTTGGTATGTTTATTGTGTAGGTTGATTGAGCAAAGACAGAATTTGTACCAAATAAAACAAAGATTATCGAAACTACTATAATGATTTTAAAATTCAATTTCACAGAATTTAATTGATTTTCGCTGCTTTTTAACTTTGATAGTTTTCGTAATGAAAAATCAATTTCTTTTATAATACCACTTTATTCTAAAGGAAAATCTACTTCACAAATAGGGCATCGTCCTCTATCGCCCTTGTAACAATTATTATAATATCTGACAATCTCGGTGTGACATTGATGACAGATTATTTTTTCTAGCGACAACGAGTTAATTACGCATTCTCTTTATTTAACTACACTTCCAGATCTCAATATTTGACATAATAATCCTCCAGCTAAAATTTTAGTGGTTTACTGGAGGCTTATTTCTAAATTATTTTTTTACAAATGTTACTTTTTTATTGATATACCAAGCGATCTATACGAAATTTGTGCTTTAGAGTGCCGAATCAACCATTAGCGCAATAAACAACACTGTAAGATATGGACTAGAAACTTTGAACAATGCCCATGAAGATTTCTCACTACCTTTCGAAACAACCCAAGCTGATAATGCAATCATTAAGGCACCAGAAGCAATGGCTGTCCACAAATAAACTGCACCCATCATAGGTTCCCCATTTTCCATTGTCAAAAAGAATGGAACAATACTAAACAACACCATGATTACAGTAGAGGCAGCAATCACTCTAGCTGATGTTTTTTCTGATTGAACGGCCGTAAGCATTGGAACATCGACTTTAATGTAATCTTCTTTAAAGTGTAGTGTCAATGCCCAAATGTGCATTGGAATCCAAATAAACACAAGACCTGCCATAACTAATCCAAGTGACCACAATCCAATCATTGTAACAGCTACCCAACCAATTAGAGCTGGAACTCCTCCACAAAAACCACCAAGAACTATGTTTGCTCTACTTTTTCGTTTCAATAAATAAGAATAAACATGAATATTATTCCAAAGACCAAACGCCATCAAACCACCAGCAATCAAACCTTGTTCAATTGTAGTTGTAAAACCAATTGAAAATGCCATTGCAAGACTAATAGCTGCTAAGACAAAGCCGAAATTTCGTGCCTTTTCAGCAGGATAAATTCTCTTTGATGGAATTGGTCTTTCTTTCGTTCTTTCCATAATGGCATCAATGTCTCTATCATGATAGTTTGTTAGAGTATTTGCCGCTGCAGAGCCAGCTGCAACTCCACCAATCATCAAGGCCCAAGTAGCTACAGATATTGGAATATCATAGATGTTTGAAGCCGTTATAGCTGCACCAAATGCAGTAAACACCAAAAGATACCAGATTTTTGGTTTTGTTAATTCATAATATACTGCAAAACGCGATTGGGTTTTTTGTTTCTGCAATATCACTCACCTTACTCTGATGGCATATATGGCATTGCTTTTTCTCTGGTCTTCATCTCAATAAATGACTCTGATGATATTATACCGTCGATCTTTCCTATCTTATCTGAAACGATCTGGTGCATTTCATCTAAAGAATGTGCGTATAATGTAACCAAAATATCAAATCTGCCAGTAACTTCTGCGATTTCACGAACGCCTTTAATCTTAAACAACTCTTCAATTATGGTATCTCTTTTTTTAGAGTCCATATTGATTCCTGCCAATGCTTTTACCTGATAGCCTAGCTCTTGATCATTTACAACTATGGTAAAGCGCTGGATTAGCTTTTTCTTTACCAATCTTTTGATTCTAGAATAAACAACTGAAGGATTTACCTTTATTTTCTCTGATAACTTTGGAACAGAGATTGATGCATCAGCTGATAGCTCAGATAGTATAGTCAAGTCCAAATCATCTATCTTTGCCACCTAGAATCGCCTAGATCCGTGAATATTTTTGTATCTTATATGTTTTCTAATGAAAAAATTGCAAAATTAGATTAGATTTTACCTTTTTTGTATAACATTTCTGCTAACAACACTGCGCCTTTTGCAGAGCCCATCTTCTTGTTGTGACTAAACAGCATGTATTTTAGTCCGTGGTCAAACAACTTCTCTTTCTCCACTCTGCCAATTGTTGTAGTCATTCCATCACCAACTTCGCGTTCCATTCTTGGTTGTGGTCTGGTTGGGTCTTCATGAAATGCATAATATTCTTCTGGGGCCGATGGAAGACCAGCTACTGAGATGTGTTTGTTTTCATCATTGTAAAGCTTTTTTGCTTTTTCTGGATCAATGTCCTTATTCGTTTCAACGAAAACTGACTCAGTATGTCCATCAATAACTGGAACTCTGGTGCAAGTACAAGACACCTTAATGTCGGCATCTTCTATCTTTCCATCTTTTAGTTTACCAAGAATCTTTTTTGTTTCTTTTCTAACCTTTTCTTCCTCTTTTGGAATGTATGGTATAATGTTATCAGTAATGTTCATTGCACCAACTCCTGGTGATCGACCTGCCCCTGAAATTGCTTGCATCGAAGTCATCATTACTTTCTTTACACCATACTTTTCATAAAGTGGTTTTAGTGTTATTGCTAGACCTGTAGTCGTACAATTTGGTAGAGGAGCAATCCAACCTTTCCAGTTTCTATTCTTTTTTTGAGATTCTAAAAGCTCAGCATGCTCATCATTAATTCCAGGAATCAAAATTGGAACGTCTTCTTCATATCGATATGCAGAACTAGTACTAATCACTGGAACATTAGCTGCAAATTTTGCTTCAATATCACGAGCTGCACCTGATTCTATAGATGAGAAAACTAAATCTAATTGCGATGTGTCAACCTCGTCAATATTTTTGACAGTCATTTCTTTAATGTAATTTGGAATTTTTCCACCAACCTCCCATGAAACTATTCCACTGTTTGGATCGTGAATAGCATCAGTGTATTTTTTACCAGCAGATCGTTCAGAAGCTGCAATTTGAGTCACCTCAAACCACGGATGATTCTCTAGGGACAGTACAAACTCTTGTCCAACTGATCCTGTAACTCCAAGAATAGCTACTTTCTTTTTCACGAACCATTTTGCTTAGGATTCAATTAATAATCCTTTATCGTATTTCTTTGCGTTGGAACTGAATCAAAACATTGCATCCCATAAACCAGTTTCTCATGGAGGTAGATATTCTGTGAAAAACCCTTCTCCAGACCTTCTGGATTTTAGCTCAAACATCAACCCCCTTGGAGCCTCACCCATGGTCAAAAGGTATCTCGAGAGACAGCTAGACTCCATCTCAGAATATCCTGATTCGGATTCTGTAAATCTTCGCAAAGCGCTTCAATGGTATTGTAAGATTCCCCATGAGCAGATTGTTATTGGAAATGGAGCCACAGAAATCATTTACAATTTTTGCAGAGCATTTTTGAGCAAAAAAACTCCTGTGTTAATTCCTATTCCAACGTTTGGTGAGTACGAATCTGTGGCAAAACTTTCAGGATGTAAGATTACTTTTTTTAAAACAATGAATTTAGAAAGCAATCTTGATAATTTTATCAAAAAAATTCCAAAAAATGGTTGCGTATTTGTTTGTAATCCAAATAATCCAACAGGAAAATTACTCTCAAAAAGAAATTTATTAAAAATTATCCAAGCTGCAAAGAAAAAATCATCTCTGGCATTTGTTGATGAGTCATTTATTGAGCTAGTTCCAGAATCAAACCAATCTGTAATAAAATTTGTTAAAAAATTTTCCAATCTCTTCATTTTACGATCTATGACAAAATCATTTGGTTTAGCTGGCATTCGTGTTGGTTATGGTATTGGAAGTAAACAAATCATTTCTATTCTAAATAATCTAAAAATTCCTTGGAATGTTAGTGGTTTAGCTCAGCATGCTGCAAGGGCCGCACTTTGTTCTATATCATATCTAAACAAAGCAAAGAAAATAATAGAAAATGAATCAAAATATTTGAGAAATTCTATATCAAAAATTGATGGATTTGAATGTCATGATGCTGCTGCAAATTTTATCTTAATTAAAACAAAACAAAAATCTAAAACCATACATAAAAAACTTTTAAAGAAAAAAATTCTCATACGTGATTGTTCTTCATTTCGTGGTCTAAACAACAATTACATTAGAATTGCAGTAAAAACAAGAAAAGAAAATCAAAAACTTGTAAAAGCTTTGGAGAAAATTAAATGAAAACATTAATGATCCAAGGAACTTCTTCTGGAGCTGGAAAAACAATATTAGTTGCTGCACTTTGTAGAATTTTTTCAGATTCTGGAATGTGTGTTTGTCCTTTCAAATCCCAAAATATGTCTAATTTCTCCTACAAAAACAAGGATTTTGAGATTTCTCGTGCTCAAGCCATTCAAGCAATAGGGGCTCGTTGTAAAATTACGGCTGATTTGAACCCAATTTTACTAAAACCACTTGGAAATTATTATAGTACGGTTTTTCTTCAAGGTAAAAAATACAAAAAAATGCATGCAATTGATTATTACAAAAAATTTGTAAAAACAAAAGGACTCAAAGTTGTAATGGATTCTTTGTGTCGTCTTAAACAAAAATATGATCTTATAATTATTGAAGGAGCAGGATCACCTGCTGAAATTAATCTACAAAAGTTTGATATTGCAAACATGAAGATTGCAGAAAGGACAAATTCACCAGTCTTACTTGTCAGCGATATAGATAGAGGGGGTTCTTTTGCAAGTATTGTTGGCACACTAGCACTACTTGAAAGAAAACATCAAAAACTTGTTAAAGGTTTTGTGATAAACAAATTCCGAGGAGATATCAATATCCTAAAACCCGGATTTACAAAGCTTAAACAAAATACCAAAAAGCCTGTTTTCGGTGTGATACCAATGACAAACATTAACCTACCTGAGGAAGATTCTCTAGGGGTAAAACCAAAACCGATGACTTTCAACAAAAAAAACATCGACAAAATTGACAGGGAGATTGACAAGCTAAGTAAATTAGTAAAGAAAAGTCTAAACATCAAAGCAATAGAGAGGTTGATATCTTGATAATTGAATCAATTTTGATCGTTGCATTTGCTCTGGGATTAGACTTTGCTGTAGGTGATCCAAAAAATAGATATCATCCTACCGTATGGATTGGTAGATTAATTGCAAAACTAACACCTCTTGCAAAAAATTCTGAAAAAATTGGTGGAATTGTTCTAGTTTTAGCTGTTGTAGCTATTGTTTCATTGTTTCTGATTGCATTAGATGTAACAATTAATCTACTCACTGTTGATTATGTTTCATTAATTGTTTCAATTATAGTTGGAACAATTCTTCTAAAAACAACTATTGCTATACGGGGAATGGAAAAACATGCAATAGCAGTTGTAGAATCAGTAGAACATAATGATATTGAAAAGGCAAGAGACAATCTAGCCTTGATTGTAAAGCGAAATACTAAGGATTTGGACAAAAATCATGTCCTCTCGGGAGTTCTAGAGAGCGTAAGCGAGAATACAGTTGACGGTATTACTGGGCCATTATTCTATTATGGATTATTTGGCTTGCCAGGAGCATTTGTGTATAGAGCAATAAACACAATTGATTCCATGATTGGTTACAAAGATTCTATTTTCGAAAATGTTGGATGGTTTGGCGCAAACTGTGACAAAATTCTAAATTATATTCCATCTAGATTAACAGCTCTTGTAATGATACTAAGTGCGAAAATAATTGGAGTTGATTGGAGAAACTCTTATCAAATCATGTTAAGAGATGGTTCTAAAACAGAATCTCCAAATGCTGGATATCCAATGGCAGCTTTAGCTGGTGCATTGCAAACTAAATTTGAAAAAATTGATCATTATTCATTAGGAGATGGAAACTTGGAAATCACTAAAGATCACATCAAATCAGCAATTGAATTAATGAAAGTCACATCAATTCTGTTTAGTAGTATTGTTACAATTCCAATAATTCTAGTATTATCTTACTTTGGATGGTGGATTCATGCTTAAAGAAATTTGTTCAGTATTTTCATTTTTAACAATAATTCCAACTAGCACTGCAAATCTTGAAACAATTGCAAAGTACATGTACCTCTTTCCAATTGTTGGAATAACAATTGGACTTGTAGTTGGAGGATTTGGTTTTGGATTATCATTTATTGGATTAGAACCATTAATTGTTGGATTATTAGTGGTTGCAGCAATAGCGTTAATCACTGGAATCCATCACACAGATGGTCTTGCAGACTTTGCAGATGGCTTGATGGCAAAAGGAACAAAAGAGAAAAAGCTTCAAGCAATGAAGGATCTTTCTGTTGGTTCTGCAGGAATTGTTACAGTTGTTTTGTATATTGTTGGAATGATTATTGCTCTTTCTTTTATGGAAGGCTATTTTCTATTTCAAGCAATTTTAGTCAGTGAAATCATGGCAAAATTCTCGATGGTATTAATGGCAAGCGCTGGGCAATCTGCAGCTTTGGGCTCAAATTCACCTTTTGTACAACTTATGAAAGATAAGAAAAAATTTGTAGCATCTATTGCTCTAACAATAATTCCATTAGTTGTTGTAACTGGAAGTACAGGAATGATTATTTTTGCAGCAGGTGTAATTCTAACTCTTTTCCTTGTAGGAATCTCAACTAGAAGCTTTGGTGGAATCACAGGTGACGTGTTAGGCGCATCAAATGAATTAACTAGGTTATCTTCCCTTTTGATCTTTGTTACATTATGATTGGAATTGTGATGGCTGGTGGAAAAGGTACCAGGATGGAATCAGAACAAGAAAAACTTCTTCTTAAATACAAAAAACCAGTCATACTCCATGTAATAGATGCATTAAGAGAATCAAAATGTTTTTCAAAAATTCTTGCAATTACAAGTAAAAACTCGCCTCAAACTAAACAATTGTTAGAAGAAAATAATGTTGAAACAATGGAAACTCCTGGAAATGGATACGTTCGTGATTTGAATCGGGTTTTATCCTCGCTTAATGAACCTATACTTGTAACATCAGGCGATCTTCCATTTCTTGATTACGAAATAATCAAAAACATAGTTAAAATGTACAATTCTGAGAATATTTGGAAAAGTATTGTAGTAACAAAAGGATTTTTAGACTCACTTCATTTAAAATCTGACATTCATGTTTCTCATGAAGAACAAGATTGCTGTTTTTCTGGAATTTCACTTGTAAATGCAAAACAAATCAAAAACTTGGAACGTGTCAAAGAAACCTATCAAATTTTAGATGACAAAAGAGTTGCCTTTAATCTAAACACAAAACAAGATTATGAATTACTCGGCGTTTCCTGAGTTTTTGCCAAAAATTTTTGCAATAGCACCTGTTGGTTTTGCAATTGCATTTCCACAAGAATTACATGTTACTACAGTTGATGCATGAGAAAAAACAACTTGTTTTTCTCCACATTCTTTGCATTCAATTTTTAGAAATTTACTATTTGGTTCAGGAACAAGAATGTGATCTTTTTTCATGCTGCCACCAACTCAAATTTTCTAACTCGTATTCCATACGTATTGGATTTCTTTTTACACACAGTACAGGTTAGTATTCTTGTAACCTTCTTTGTAGTCTTTGCAGGCTTGGCTAATTTTGGGAATTTTTGTCCACCGTAACCCTTTTTTCTTTCAGCGTGACGTCTTTCTCCAATAGCAGAACCTCTTCTTTTTCCAGCCTTGTAAATTGAAACCTTTTGATCAGTATGCGTCTTACATTTTGGACAATACCGTCTAATCTGCTTTGGATAGTTCATATCAAACAACCCACTTTCTCTGTAATTTAAGCATTGAATCTATAATAGGCTGAAAACCATAACTGAATTTCGTGACTTCTACTCTTTCTCGTTCAATTTTAGCTCTTAATGCAGTTGCAATGGGTGACAAAAAGGCTGATCTAGTTTTAAAAAATTGCAAACTTGTTAATGTTTACACAAGAGAAATCATTCCACAAACTGAAATTGCTATAGTAAATGACAGAATTGCTTTTGTGGGTTCTGATGCATCTCACACAATTGGAACTAAAACTACTGTTATTGATTTAGAAAGCAAGTATGTCACACCAGGATTTGCAGATCCTCACATTCACATTGATCAGTTTGTGATGCCGTCGGAGTTTGCAAAAAAATCTCTTTTGTGTGGTGTAACTTCATTATTTTCTGATCCTATTGATATTGTAAGTACCTGTGGATACAAAGGATTTAGAGAATTTGTAAGACAAACTAATGATCTACCTCTTAGAATGTTTCATGTTGTCCCTGGCGGTCTTCCAGTTGACAGAAAGTTTAGTCATAGCAAGACCTTGAGTTTATCACAAGAAAAGGCTGCAGTAAAATTTACAAATGTTTTGGGTCTTGGCGAAGTATTTTCTTGGACAAAAGTAACAATGCGTGATACAAAAACAATGAAATCACTTTCATCAATGCTTGAAGCTGATTGTATCATTAATGGTCATACAGCTGGGGCATCAGGAAAGAAGTTAGTAGCCTATGTTTCATCTGGAATTTTATCTTGCCATGAGCCAATAGATTTTGATCAAGTTCTAGAGCGTTTACGTCTAGGAATGTGGGTGATGATTCGTGAAGGTTCCATTCGTAGAGACCTAAAAGAAATCATTACTCGTGTTTTGGTGCACAAAACATACATTGACAGACTAATGTTTTGCTCTGACGGTGTTGACCCTTTAGATATTGAACACTATGGCCACATTGATCATTGTGTGAGAGAGGCAATTTCAAATGGTGTTGATGCAGTTGATGCATTTTCGATGGCATCAAAAAACTGCTTTAATTACTATAACATGGGAAAAGATCTTGGAGCAATAGCTCCTGGAAAACTTGCTGACATTTTGGTTTTTGATGGATTGTTTTCAATAAAACCAAAAAAAGTGTTTGTTGGAGGAAAACTTGTAGTATCAAACGGAAGTATAGTCTCTAAAATAAAGAATAAAACAATACCATCTTGGATTAAAAGAACAGTAAAAATTCGAAAAAAATTCTCAGAAAAAGACTTTGAGGTAAAATCAAAAAAATCTATAGTCACAGCAAATTCGATTAATTTGATTAATGAAATTATCACAAAACTTGACCCTGTCGAACTTTCAACAAGGAATGGAAATGTTATTCCATCACATGACAAGGACGTGTGGAAGGTAGCAGCATTTGATAGGACGTATGGTTCAAACAAAAATGCTATTGGATTTTTGAATAATTTTGGAGCAGATATAGGGGCATTTGCATCAACATGGAATTTTCATGAAAATGATCTGATTGTAATTGGTTCAAATGAGAAGGATATGGCCATAGCTGCAAACAGTCTAATCAAAACACAAGGAGGTCTTGTTGTAATAAAGGATGGAAAATCATTGGCTTTATTACCGCTACAATTTGGAGGAATCATTTCAACTGATTCATTTGAAAAAGTTGCTTCAAACTTTTCTGCAATAAAAAACAGTTTAGCTGACTCTGGGTGTAAATTCAAAAGACCTCATTTGATACCCCTTTTCTTGCCATTTTTGGCCCTGCCATCAATTCGGATTCTGTATTCTGGAATTGTTGATGTCAGGAAGAGATCCTACATTCCTCCAATCAACTAAGTAATCTTAAAAAGGGGTATCGGAGGCAGTTCAGCTGAATTATGGCTTCTATTCAACAAACGCCACAAGGTCCAGTACTGGTACTTAAGGAAAGTGCCCTTCAACAAAAGGGAAAAGACGCTCAAAATAACAATATTCAGGCTGCAAAACTTGTTGCAGATTTAGTCAAATCAAGCCTTGGTCCACGTGGTTTAGACAAAATGCTTGTTGATTCTTTGGGTGATGTCACCATAACAAATGATGGTGCTACAATTCTCAAAGAGATTGATGTCCAACACCCAGCAGCCAAAATGATGGTTGAAATCGCTAAAACTCTAGATAATGAAGTTGGTGATGGTACCACATCTTCAGTAGTGTTTGGAGGTGCATTGCTTGCAAAAGCTGAAGAGCTATTGAAAAAAGATGTTCATTCAACCGTTATAATTGATGGATATCAAGCAGCTTCTGAAAAAACTCTTGAAATACTTTCAGAAATTGCACAGAAAATACAACCTGACGATAAAGAATCACTTTTAAAAATTGCTAAAACAAGCATGCAATCAAAATTAATTTCTGAAGATAGCGGTCCTATATCAAAAGTTGTTGTTGAAGCAATTTTAAAAATTACAACAAAGAAAGCTGAAAAGTACAATGTTGATTTAGATAATATCAAAGTAGAAAAGAAAGCAGGCGCTTCAATTCAAGATACTGCATTAATCAAAGGAATTGTTTTAGACAAAGAGGTCGTTCATAGCGGAATGCCAACCAAGATTGAAAAAGCAAAGATTGCATTAGTTAATGCGGCATTTGAGGTTGAAAAAACAGAGATGAGCTCTGAAATTAGAATTAGTGACCCCTCTCAAATGCAGATGTTCTTAGAAGAAGAAAACAGAATGCTAAAAACAATGGTGGAAAAGATTCATGGAGTCAGCGCAAATGTACTTTTGTGCCAAAAGGGAATTGATGATATTGCACAGCATTATTTAGCAAAACATGGAATTTTGGCTATAAGACGTATTAAAGAAAGTGACATGACAAAATTAGCAAAAGCTACTGGCGGAAGAGTTACCACTAACCTAGATGATCTTTCTGAAAAAGAATTAGGAAGTGCAGATTTAGTTATTCAGAAAAAAGTAGAATCTGACAAATGGGTATTCGTTGAGGGATGCAAAAACCCACAATCAGTTACAATTTTGATAAGAGGTGGTTCACAAAGAGTAGTTGATGAGGTTGACCGCTCTATGCATGATGCTTTAATGGTAGTAAAAGATGTAATTGAAAAACCAGAAATTGTTGCTGGTGGAGGAGCACCAGAAGCTTTTGTTGCTGCTCAACTAAAAGAGTGGGCTGACAATTTTGATGGTAGAGAACAACTTGCAATCAAAAAATATGCAGAAGCTTTGGAAGTAATTCCACTAACAATTGCTGAAAATGCTGGAATGGATCCAATTGACACTATGGTAAATCTTAGGGCAAAGCAAAACCAAGGAAGAAAATGGACTGGCATTGATGCAAGAAATACCCAGGTTGCAGACATGTTATCTCTTGATGTTGTTGAACCCCTTGTTGTAAAAGAACAAATCATAAAATCTGCAACCGAAACTGCAAACATGATTCTTAGAATCGATGATGTTATTGCCATAACTGGTGGACCTGGTGGCGGCGGACCACCAATGGGATAATCAAATTTTAAAAAACTAAACTTCCCAAATAGGAGGTCTCATAATCTCTTTATATTCTGGAATTTGTGCAGAAAAGAATGCTATCATAATTCCTGAAATAACAAAAGGAATTGCAAACAAAATGATTCCTAGCAACAAACAATCTTTTGCTCTTTTTGAATCATCGCTTCTAATAGCAAAAAAAGCAATCAGTCCACCAAATATCGTAAAAAAGATTGGTAACAAAAACCACCATGCACTTCTTTTTTTATATCTGTCTAGGTTTTCACCCATATGATTTTCTTTCATGTTTTTGGTTTAAAACACTAGCTATATACAAATGAAAACTTCAAAACAAACTGTTACGAGTCTAAATTGTGAGTAGAATAGGCATAGACCTTGGGGGAACAAAGACTGAAGGAATTATTCTAAATGACAATCTTGAACCTATTGAAAGAAAACGAATTCCTACTCCACAAAATGATTACAATGCAATTCTTAACTCTGTTGTAGATTTGATAAATGATCTCAAAGCTAAAACAAATGATTCAATAATAGGAATTTGTACTCCTGGAGCCATATCAAAAAAAACTGGTTTGATAAAAAATAGTAATACTCAATGTTTGATTGGAATGCCACTCAAAGAGGATCTCGAAAAAGCATTAGGGCAAAAAGTTTCGATGGAAAATGATGCAAATTGTTTTGCAATGGCTGAAGCAAAAATGGGTGCTGTCAAAGATTATGATGTAGTTTTTGGAGTAATAATGGGAACTGGTGTAGGAGGTGGAATTGTGATAAATAAAAAAATTCATCATGGTAGAACAAACATAGCTGGAGAATGGGGGCATCACACCTTACACCAAAATGGTAACAAATGTTATTGTGGAAAAAACGGTTGTGTTGAGACATACATAAGCGGTCCGGCATTAGAAAAACGATGGAATGAGCTTACCGGAAAAAAAGACTCACTCCCTCAAATAATTCAAAATTTTAATGATGATAAAGCCATTCAATGGAAGAATGAATTTTTGCATAATTTTGGAACCGCACTAGCAAATGTTATTGATATTTTAGATCCTGACGCAATTGTACTTGGTGGAGGAGTTTCTAACGTCTCTTTTCTTTATGATGAAGGAAAAAAAGCGATTTATGATAGCGTATTTAGCGATCTAGTTGATACTCCAATTTTAAAAAATCAGTTAGGTGATTCTGCTGGTGTTTTTGGAGCAAGCTTACTTTAATATTTTTTAATGAATCTATTCTGGTTCAATTGTAGATGGTGGTTTACTTGAAATTGCATAGGTAACCCATGTTACATCTTCAATTTCATTTGTAATTCTATTACTAATTTTTTCAAGTAATCCATCTGGAAGTCTTGTCCAATCAGCTGTCATTGCATCAATTGAATCGACAACTCTTACCATTACAATATTTCCGTGTTTTCTTTCATCACCAACAACTCCAACTGCTTTGTCATCTCCAACAGCTGCGTATGCTTGCCAAACTTTGTCATAAAGATCTGCTTCAGCTAATTCCTCTTCAACAATTTTACTTGCAACCTTTACAATCTCTAGTTTTTTTGGTGTAACTTCGCCAATAATTCTTACTGCTAATCCGGGTCCTGGGAAAGGATGACGCATGATTAACTTATCTGAAATACCAAGAATCTTTCCAACCTTTCTTACCTCATCTTTATAGAGTTCTCTTAATGGCTCTAGAATCTCGAGATTGAGCCAATCAGGAAGACCACCAACATTGTGGTGAGATTTTATAACAGCAGCTGGCCCCTTTGAAACCCCACTTTCAATCACATCTGGATATAATGTTCCTTGAGCTAGACATTTGAATGGGCCATTTTTTTCAGCAAACTCTGTAAAGATTCGAATAAACTCCTCTCCAACAATCTTTCTTTTTTGTTCAGGATCAGTTATTCCTTTGAGTTTTTCTAAGAAACTCTCAGCTGCATAGATTGGAGTAAAATTTACTTTGAAATTAGTTTTGAACATCTCTTCAATTTCGGCTTCTTCATTTTTTCGCAAAAGACCATTATCTACAAAAACACACCTTAGCCTATCCCCTATTGCCTTGTGGAGCAACAAAGCTGCAACTGTAGAGTCAATCCCACCACTTACTCCACACAAAACATTTCCTTCAATTTTTGAGAGGCTTTCAACTGTACTTTCAACAAAAGTCTTCATTGACCAATCTTGTTTTGCTTTACAAATTTTGAGAACAAAATTTTTGAGAATTTCTGAACCTTGTTTTGTATGCACTACTTCAGGATGGAACTGAATTCCAAAAACTGCTCTATCTTTTGATGCAATTGCAGCTGCTTTTGCACTTTCTGTATGAGCTATAATTTCAAAATCTGGTGGAACAATCTCTGCTTCATCACCATGACTCATCCAAGCTCTCAATGATTCTCCAACGCCACTTAGCAAATCTTTATCATTATCGATTGAAAGAACTGAAGATCCATATTCTTTATTTGCTTGCTTTATTTTCCCGCCAAAATTATTCACAATTATTTGATGGCCATAACAAATTCCAAGAATTGGCAAATCCATCTTAAACACTTCTTTCTCAGGAATCGGAGCATCTGAATTGTAAACACTTGAAGGTCCACCAGAAAAGATTATTCCTTTTGGATTGTGTTTTTTCAATTCTTCCATTGAAATATTAAATGGTACCAACTCAGCGTATACTGAAAAATCACGAATTCTTCTGCATATTAGGTGGCTATATTGAGAGCCAAAGTCCAAAACCACTATTTTATCCATAAAATCACTTTGTATTTTCTAACATTCTCGTAAGAGACCATGCTAC